>JAPUEP010000149.1 GCA_027492515.1 Hyphomonadaceae bacterium | reverse complement strand
GCAAAAGTTGGTTCACCCATCGTTTATTTCGGTTCAAAAACTGGGCGCGATGGTATTCATGGTGCAACCATGGCTTCGGCAGAATTTGATGTTGATTCAGATGAAAAACGCCCAACAGTTCAAGTGGGCGACCCCTTCATGGAAAAACTCCTGATTGAGGCAACTTTGGAACTTATGCAAACCGATTGTATTGAGGCAATTCAGGATATGGGCGCGGCGGGGCTTACCTCAAGCTCAGTTGAAATGGCGGGTAAAGAGGGGCTTGGAATTGTTCTTAAAATGAATGATGTACCAGTTCGTGAAACCCATATGACGCCTTATGAAATGATGCTTTCAGAATCGCAAGAACGTATGCTTGCGATTTTAAAACCGGGTGAAGAGCATATTGCAAAGGCCATTATGGAAAAATGGGATTTGGATTATGCGGTTATTGGTTATACTACCGATACAGGTCGCATGGTTCTTGAATTTGATGGCGAAGTGGTTTGCGATATTCCAGTTGGCCCACTTTCATCAGATGCGCCAAATTATGATCGCCCATGGGTTGAAACCCCAAAACAACCAATAGTGACTTCGCGTGAAATTGGTGAATTGGGCGATTTTAATGAAGTTCTTTTGAAATTGCTTTCTTGCCCTGATATTGCATCAAAACGCTGGATTTGGGAACAATATGATAGGCATGTGATGGCTGATACTTTATCGGCATCAGATAAGCCATCAGATGCAGGCTTGGTGCGCATTCATGGCACAAATAAAGCCCTTGCAATCACCAATGATTGCACACCGCGCTATGTGCTTAATGACCCATTTGAAGGCGGCAAGCAGGTTGTTGCCGAAAGCTATCGCAATATTATTGCGACAGGCGCGGAGCCGATTGCAATCACCGATAATCTAAACTTCGGCAATCCTGAAAAACCTGAAACAATGGGGCAGATTGTTGGCGCGATTAATGGCATGATAGAGGCCTGTAAGATTTTGGAATATCCCGTCGTTTCGGGGAATGTATCGCTTTATAATGAGACTATGGGAACTGCGATTTTGCCGACCCCTGTGGTTGGCGGTGTTGGCCTTATCCAAGATTATCGCAAAGCCATTGGTTATGGCGGCCTTGTTGAAGGTGATGTGATTTTCCTTATTGGTGAAACTACAGATGAGATGGGGGCAACACTTGCACTTCGTGAGATTGTTGGGCGTGAAGATGGTGCACCGCCAAAAGTTGATTTGGCATTGGAAAAACGCACGGCACAAATTATTTCGCAATTAATTGCCGATGACCTCCTTGAGGCGTGTCACGATTTATCAGATGGCGGCCTTGCCCTTGGTTTGGCGAAACTTGCAATGGCATCAGATATTGGCATTGTTGGCATGGTTGATGATAATTTACCAAAAACCGCCGCCCTTTTTGCCGAAAATCAGGCACGCTATTTAATTGCCGTTTCACCAGAAAATGAAGCAATTGTGCATGAAAACATTATCAAATCAGGCCTTAAACTTACAAAAATTGGGGTTTGTGCGGGTGATAATTTGGAAATTGCGGGCGCACTTAATGTAAAAGTTTCAAAAATGCGCGAAACATGGGAAAATTGGCTTCCGCAATTTATGGGGTAATCATATGGCGAAAAATAGTAAAGTAAGATTGCTAAATTCTATTTTCGCCATTTTGCCTTTATTTCTTTTTGGTTGTTCAAGCGCCCCTATTTTTAATAATTCCAATCAATGCATTGGCAAAATTGGTATATCAAGAATTATCAATCTTGCGCAATTTAAGGGTCAAAATTTTGGTTCGATTGGATTTCAAAAACTTGATTTGAAACCTTATGAAGTTGTTTTGACCTTTGATGATGGACCGACAGATGATGTAACCCAATCCATAATTTCAATTCTTAAAGACAATTGCGCCAATGCAACTTTCTTTATGATTGGCAATAATATTGAAAAAAATACCGCAATTGGTCGCGAAGTTCTAAAGGGTGGGAATTCAATTGGGCTTCATTCTTATTCGCATTTTTCAATGCAAAGCCTTGAAAATAAAGCACAAATAGAAGATTTTGAGCATGTAAGGCAAGTTGCAAAAAATGCCTTTGGTAATAAATCTGCGCCCTTTTATAGATTTCCGTTTCTTAAAAATACCGATAATTTGATTAAACATGCCAATGATAATGGATTTAATATAATGTCTGTTGATGTGATTGCTTATGATTGGGAAGCAAGTGCAACATCACAGAGCATTATAAATAATGTTCTAAATGGTCTTGAAAAGAATAATCATTCGGGGATTATTTTGATGCACGATAATCAAAAAATTAATATCGAAGCTTTACCAAAATTATTAGATGCGCTTAGGGCAAAGAATTATAAAATTGTGAAACTTGAATATCGCGATTAATATTTTCTGTCGCGACCTTGGCATGAATGATTATTATCATTCCAAACACCGCCATTGGCATAGCAATCTTGTCGCATTGCATCCCAACGCGCTTGGCGTTTTTGTGGATCAGTTTCAACAGGTGCAAGCGCGCAAGCACCAATGGCAAAACTTGAAATAATCATAAGAAAAATTGTGCGTTTCATTTTTTCTTCCATTTTGCCCAAGGATATTGTTTTTTAAACGCATCCTCATTTCTTTTATAGGTTTGGTCAGGCTTTGCGTCTTTGCAAAATTTATATTCATAATCCCAAGTGCCACCATGTTTAAAACAATCATTTATGGCATTTTTTTGGATTTGTTCGCGGTCAAACATAGACGCGCAAGAAGAAAGGCTTAGCAAGCAGACAATAGAAAAAGCCTGCATAAGCCTTTTTTTCATTTAAGCACCCAATTCGCTACGTGCTTGTTCAAGTGATTTTGCCATTTCGCGTTCGATTTGATGTTCCGAAACATCAATTTTAGCCGCCGCAAAATCAGATTTTAATTTATTTAAAACGTCTTGGTCGCCCGCTTCTTTCAAATCTTCAACAACAAGGCTTGAAGCATAAGCATTTGCTTTATCGCCTTCTAAACCCAAAAGCTGTGCAGCCCAAAGGCCAACCAATTTATTGCGGCGGGCATTAGCTTTGAATTCAGCTTCTTCTTTGGTTGCAAATTTACGTTCTTCTGCTTTTTCGCGATCATCAAATTGGGTCATTTTTATAATATAACTCTCAGTGTTTTAAATAATACTTCCAAATATATTTCCTTTGCGTTTGAATCAAGGCTTTCGAAAGTATTAGTCTGTGGAAATGCATTATTTTGCGCTTAAAAATAATTTAGGCAGGCTTGAGTAATAATTATATGAACACAAACCGTAAAATTACGCCAAAAGACGTATTCCAAAGTTGATTGTAATAGATAGTATGTGCTAGGGGACAGGCTAATTTAAGTCTATGTCGCTTGCAAAATAATTTGTGGCAAAATTTTAAAGGATAAATCAATGTCTCGGCGCAAAAAAATATATGAAGGTAAAGCCAAAATCCTTTATGAAGGCCCTGAACCTGGTACATTGATTCAATATTTCAAAGATGATGCAACCGCATTCAACGCGCAAAAACATGCAATCATCGAAGGAAAAGGGGTTTTGAACAATCGTATTTCCGAATTCATCATGGGGCATTTGAACTCTATTGGCGTTCCAACCCATTTTATTCGCCGCCTTAATATGCGCGAACAATTAATTCGTGAAGTTGAAATCATCCCGCTTGAAGTTGTGGTTCGCAACATTGCAGCAGGTTCAATCGCAAAAAAACTTGGTATTGCCGAAGGCGACGTTTTGCCACGTTCAATCGTTGAATTTTATTATAAAAACGATGAATTGGGCGATCCAATGGTTGCCGAAGAACATATTACTGCATTCAATTGGGCAACTACCCAAGAATTAGATGATATTATGGCGCTTGCATTGCGTATTAATGATTATCTATCGGGAATTTTTGCTGCGGTTGGTATTCGCCTTGTCGATTTTAAATTGGAATTTGGCAGGCTTTTTGAAGGTGAAATGGTTCGCACTGTTTTAGCCGATGAAATCAGCCCTGATTCTTGCCGCCTTTGGGATGCAAAAAGCAATAATAAATTAGACAAAGACCGCTTCCGCCAAGATATGGGCGGCTTATCCGAGGCTTATACCGAAGTTGCCACCCGCCTTGGTATTTTCAAAGATCCAAATTCTGCCCTTGAAGCATAGTAGAGTATTAAAATGAAAGTTCGCGTTGATATTAAATTGAAAAATGGCGTTTTGGATCCTCAAGGGCGCGCAGTCGCGCATGCTTTGCACGGCCTTGGTTTTGATGAAGTTCAAGATGTTCATATCGGCAAAACCATTATGCTTGAACTAAATGAAACCGATGAAGCCAAAGCCAAAACCCGCGCCGATGAAATGGCAAAAAAGCTTTTGGCAAATTTGGTTATTGAATCATACACATTAGAAATCGTATAAATTTATAGCTTTAAGGTATTTTACCTTAAGGCTTATATTACCCATTGACATAAATGAATAGTTATTTATATAAGTCGAAATGGATAATGAAACACAGAAAAAACAAATCGGCAGGCCAATAGATATTGATGCACGTGCAGATAGGCGCAAACAAATTCTTGATGGCGCACGCAATTGCTTTGCACAAAAGGGCTTCCATCCAACAAATATGCAGCAAATAGCACAGATTGCCAAAGTAAGTAGTGCAAATATCTATCAATATTTTAAATCAAAAGATGAAATGATAATTGCCTTAATCGAGGAAGATCTTAAATCAGATATTGAAATCATAAAAGAAATTTCCAATGCAAATAGTTTTAAAGATGGGCTTTCTTTAGTTGTTGAAAAATTTTCTAAAGATGATGGCCTATTTAAAATCATGCAATTAAGGCTTGAAGTTCTTGCCGAAGGTCTTCGCAACGAACATGTTGCAAAAGTGCTTGTTAAGTCTGAACTTGAAACTATAGATGCATTAGCTAAAGCAATAGAGGCTGCCCAAAATCTCGGTGAAATTTCTAAAAATATAATTCCGCAAGATGCCGCTTTAATTATTCTTTCCTCTGCAGATGGTGTTTTAAGCCGTTTATTCATGAATGTAAAAACCAAAGAAGAAATCGGAACTTCATTCATTCGCTTCATCGGAAGCGCCCTAGGTTTCAAATAAATTTTGCTTAATTAAATCAAGGTCTAGATATGGTTTTCAGTAATTATATAAATAAATGTTTACTTATATTAATTGGCACGCAATTGTCTTTTGTGCCAACTAATTCTTTTGCTAATGAGCTAGATGGTGTTTGGCAATCACAAGATAAAAGCACGAATATAAGACTTGAAAAATGTTCCAGTTTTACGTGCGGAAAAATTCATAGTTTTACAATCCCTAACGACCCAAAAACTGGCGAAGCATGGAAAGATGTTAAAAACCCCGATAAAAACCTAAGAAGTAGAGCTTTGGTTGGCACTATTATGATTAGTGAGATTAAACCTAATAAAAATGGTTGGACAGGAAAATTATATAATCCACTTGATGGGCATACTTATAGTGGCTTTTTACATCTTCAAAACAATAGCCAGCTTATACTAACAGGCTGTATCCTAAGCGGTATAATTTGCAAAAGTGAAACTTGGCGTAAAGTTCAATGAAATACATCCTTTTGCTTTTTGCAATTATATCAGAGGTTACAGCAACTTTTGCGCTAAAATACTCATTTGGATTTACACGATTATATCCTAGTATTTGGGTTGTCATATTGTATTTATGCTCATTTTATTTTTTATCACTAAGCCTAAAATCAATTAGAATTGACATTGCCTATGCAATTTGGGCAGGCGCAGGCTTGGTTTTAATAAGCATAATAAGCGCAATTATAGACATTAAAGCACCAAACCTGAACGTAATTTTTGGACAATTTCTAATCATATCAGGAATAATAATAATTCACTTAAACAGCAAAATTTAAGGCAATACTACATGCGCAAACTTATAAAAGCCAACCTTATAATTACCGATATAGGTTTTATTTTATATTGGACAATTACGGCATTTCACCTTTTTCCACCCGAATTTTTGTTCAATAATTATAATGACCCAAAATTGGTTGCATGGAATTGGTCATTTATGCCAATGGATATAATTGCAAGTATTTTGGGAATATGTGCATTATTTTTTTCCAAACAGAAAGAATTATCAAAACAACTTACCATCATGTCGATGTGTATAACTTTTTGTGCCGGCCTAATGGCGATTTCGTTTTGGGTTATCGTTTCTGACTTTGAATTAATGTGGTGGGCACCAAATCTATATTTAATGCTTTGGCCATTAATCTTATTACCAAAATTAATCATAAGCCCAAAGATATAATCTTTTTTCTGCCTTAATCTTACCCTTTAATCGCCCCAAATAAATATAATTAATAATTGGGTTAGTTTATTGGAGGATTGAATGGCAAAAAAATATTTTGCAAATATCGCAAACACAATTGCGACAATTGGTTTTGTTGGTGCGCAAATTAGCGCGGTTTCATTAATGAGTTTTGTGCCCGTTAATGCACAAAATGCGAAAATCATAAAAAGCAAATATTATGGCGAAGATATTACCGAAATGGATTTCAAATGCCCTACAATAATGAATGAGGATAGCCGCAATTATGGCGCAAGAAATAAAATACTTTCATCGCCACCAGTAGCATATTTGCCAAGCCCATCATATATACCACCCCCTCCCCCGCCGCCTCCGCCCGCCCCTCCTATGATTAGTAAGGATGCAAGCAAATCAATGCCACAAATGTCAGAACGCAGGGTCGAGGCAGTTGTGGTAACAGGTTCGCGTATTGCAAATGTGCAACCAAATGTTGCACCAAATCCTTATGCCATCCCCGGTGAACCAAATACCGAAGCCTATCCACATTCAACCATCAATAGCGTTAAATCAGTTGCCGAGCAGCCAGTTTCAACCTTTGCTATGGAAGTTGATAGCGCATCTTATGCCAATTCAAGACGCTTGATTAATCAAGGTGAATTACCAGGTAAAGATGAAGTTCGTGTTGAAGAATTTTTGAATTATTTCAAATATCAATATCAAAATCCAAGCGATAAAAACGCGCCATTTTCAACCAATGTGACTGTTGCGCCATCACCATGGAATAAAGACAAAAAAATCGTTCATATTGGGCTTCAAGGTTATAACAAAACCCAAAGCCAAAGGCCGCCTTTAAATCTGGTTTTGTTGCTTGATGTTTCAGGTTCGATGTCGGCAGAAAATAAATTGCCGCTTGCAAAAAAGGCCATTCGCACTTTGCTTCCGCAATTAGATAGTCGTGACCATGTTTCAATGGTGGTTTATGCAGGTGCAAGTGGTGTGGTTTTAAACCCAACCAAAGGCAATGAAACCCGCGATATTGTTTGTGCAATGGAAAATCTTCAAGCTGGCGGTTCTACTGCGGGCGGTGAAGGGATTGAACTTGCATATAAACTTGCACAGCAAAATTTCCAAAAAGATGGTGTAAATCGTATCGCACTTTTAACGGATGGTGATTTCAATGTTGGGGTTTATGACCCAGAAAGATTAAAATCAATTATTGCCAAAAAACGTGAAAGCGGAATTTATTTGTCTGTATTTGGTTTTGGCGGCGATAATTATGATGATGAAACCATGCAGGCATTGGCGCAAAACGGAAATGGTATTGCAGCTTATGTTGATACATTAAGTGAAGCGCGCAAAATTTTCCATGATGATTTTAGCGCCAATATGTTCCCAATTGCCAATGATGTGAAAGCGCAAGTTGAATTTAACCCAAAAGCCGTTTCAGAATGGCGCCTTGTTGGTTATGAAACCCGCGCACTTAATCGCGAAGACTTTAATAATGACAAAGTTGATGCAGGTGAAATTGGTGCAGGTCATCAAGTAACCGCAATTTATGAAATCACACCAATTGGCGCAAAAATGGTCAATGACCCACTTAGATATCAAAGCGAAGCGCAAGTTACGCCGTCTAAAAATGGTGAAATTGCATTCTTAAGATTGCGCTATAAATTGCCAGGTGAAAATCAATCAAAACTTATTGAACGCGCAATTACGCCAAAAGATGAATTTAGCGATTTAAGAAGCGCACCAAATTCAACTAAATTTGCACTTGCAGTTGCTTCATTTGGTCAAAAATTACGCCAAGATCCTTGGATTGGTGATTATAAATATAGCGATATTATTAATCTTGCCCAATCCTCAGAAGGCGCAGTTTCAAGCGGAATGGATAAAGAATTTATCGACCTTGTTAAAAAAGCCGATGAATTAAACAAATAGTTTATTAAACAACTGAATTATATTGCCGCCGACGAAATTGTATTGTTGGCGGCATTATTTTTTTCAATGGCATTCGTAATGCCTTTGATTAAACCATCAGGTGTGAAAGGCTTTGCAATATGAAGATCTGCACCAGCTTTTTTGGCTTCTTCAATATGATGTGACATGGCATTTGCAGAAAATGCAATCATTGGCGTATGTTCTATTTTATTGGCACGTTGATAAGCACACATTTTTTCCAATGCACTTAATCCATCCATAACAGGCATTTGCAAATCCATTAGAACCACATCAAATTTCTGTTGTTTGAATTGTTCAAGCGCCTGTTTGCCATTTTCGCAAAGTACAAGTTCTATACCTAATGGTTTTAATATTAATTCTAATATTCTGCGGTTGGTTTCATTGTCATCTGCCGCTAAAACACGAATAGTGTCTTCGTTTTGAATTATGTCATTATCATCGGTCGCGATTATATCTTCTTCATTTTCCTCAATTGCTTTAATGCAGAAGGTGAATGTGAACTTTGTGCCTTTGCCCAATTTTGAACTTACACTTATATCGCCGCCCATCAATTTTGATAGATTTTTAGAAATCGCAAGCCCAAGACCAGAGCCGCCATGTTCGCGGGTAATTGAACCATCAACTTGTTCAAAACGTTCGAAAAGTGTTTGAACATTTTCTTCTGAAATACCCATTCCAGTATCAATGATGTCGATAGTGATTTTCGAATTTTTATTCTTATCTGGTTTGTTACATTTAACTTTCATAGTAACGCCACCAGATTTTGTGAATTTAATGGCATTTGATAAAAGATTTGAAACAACCTGTTTGATGCGCGTTGGATCGCCAAGATAAGTTGTATCAACATATTCATCAATGATAGTATTGAATGCTATACCTTTTTCTTCGGCCTTCACTTTGAACAATGCGCCCGATGCATTCAAAGCATCTTTTAGATTAAAATTAGTCTGTTCTATTTCAAGGCGACCAGATTCAACACGTGCCAAATCCAAAATATCATTCAATAGACTTTTTAAAGTCTCACCAGATGATTCAACCAATTTGACCATTTCATATTGGTCTTTATCAAGTTTTGTTCCTGACAATACCGATGCAACCGCAATAACGCCATTTAATGGGGTTCTTATTTCATGGCTCATATTTGCCAAGAATTCTGATTTAACGCGGCTTGCTCTTTTTGCTTCATCTAATGCCTTGGTCAAAGCATCGCGGCGCGCGACTTCTTCGGTAATATCTGTTGCAATCGCAATATATCTTGAGCCACGTTTTGAACCGCCGTTTGCAAGCGTTAGAACAACGCGCAAATATAATTGTGTGCCATCTTCAAGAATTATTTTGTGTTCATAGATTTGGGCTTTATGCGTCTGACTAAGGGCATTGCGGGCAGCAATATGTTTTATGGCTTCTTCACGCGGTGTTGCATTGCGGATTTTGCTTGATTGGGTTTCAAAATCATCATTTGCATCAATACCAAATAATGAAGAATCACCAAAAATTTCGATAATATTTCCGCGCGTATCAGTAGTAAGAATAATAGAGCGACCAGAAGTAAGCGCCATATTCAACAATGATTTTGCGCCTGTTTCTTTAACCAATGCGGTCATTAATTGGCGCTGGCGTTTAATATCTTCGCTTACATCGGTTGTAACAGCAATCACGCGACCATTAAATTCGGATGGTTTACCTTCAACATAAACATTTGTTTTTGCATCAATAACATCGCCGTTTACAAATGTGTATTTATGTAATGCAGATTGAATTTCACCTGTGGCTTCTGCATTATCAATTAATTCATCAATGATTTGCTGGCTTTCTTCACCCAAACCTTTGATTATCATCTCTTGCAGCATATGCGATGTATAGCCATTTTCGGCATATTTATCCAAAGACAATTGCGAACTTATATTTCCAAAGGTTTCAATTGTTCCGTTTTTATAATCTTTTTCAATAACAACCGCTTTTGCAGATTCTAAGGCTAATTGTAGAACTTGGCGCGCTTTATTGGCATTTTCCAATGACGTTTTCATAATAGTTTGGTCAACGATTATACCACTTAGGCCAATTGCATCGCCTTTATCGTCCAAAATACTATCGCCATGGAGGAAGATATGACGATAATTGCCATCATCACCCTTTATTGAAAATTCAATACTGAATGGGGTTTTTGTTTTTCGCGCATGGCGTGTGCATTCTGTATAATCATCACGGTCTTCTGGCTTTAATAAATCAAGGAATTCTTCGCGTGTCGGAACACCACGTGATTCTTCGCGGCCAAGCGCAAGAAATGTTCCTTTTGACCAGCAATGCAAATTATCTTCATAATACCAATTATAAAGCCCAACCCCTGCCGCAGTTTCTAATTTTTCACGTTGCTGTTTTTCAATTTCAAATTTTTCAACGTGCGACAATGAAGATTTAACCTCACTTGCAAGTTTAACTTCAGATAAAAATCCGCTTTGTGAAAGTTGAATTATTCTTTCTGCAATAAGAAATATTGCATAGCCAAAAAACAAAACAATTCCCAAAGGCGAAAAATCATTGTGTGAAATAAATTCTGTGACTGAACCAAGCAATGAAGAAACTATTATTGTTATAAGCCCTGCAAACATCGCGCGCGGAACAAGTGAACTTTGTGAAATAAAAATCAAACAATGCGCCGCAATGTAAAATGCGCCCGCAGCATGTGAAAAGTTTCCACCCTTTATTACAAAACAAATATATACCGCACCCGTAAGCATAAAGCGTAATATTGAGTGGAATACTAATTCACTTTCAATTTCTTTCGGGCTTATGCTTTTGTTTTTAACACCCTCTTTCAAGCCAATTAATGCATATTTTTGAATATAGCTTAAGCCAAACAAAATGCATAAAGCGGTAAAAGCCAAAGTTGGGCCAGACATCGCATAAACAGCAAAAACCGTTATAATGCGCCCAATTAGAAAATCAGAAGTAAAGCGCCCAAAGAGTTCTAATGTGCGCTCAATTGCAAGATATTGCGCGTCAGATGACATATTATCTATATCATGAAAGTGTTTTACAACTGGTAAGTTATTAAATTTCATGAGTGCATCATATTACACAAATACAAATATTGTTTTAATTCAAATCCATAGCAAATGAAAAAAATATTTTTTTGCATATGCTGATTACGCATAATTGGCAGAGTTTGAATTTGTTGAATTGTCTTTTAGTGATAAGCCGCGCTCTATTCCGTCAATTAACATTTGCGGGGTAAAGGGTTTTGCAATGTGCATATCTGCACCTGCGCTTATTGCTTCTTCTACATGATGGCTCATGGCATTTGCAGAAACGGCAATTATTGGGGTATATTTTCCAGACGCTGCCTCAAGCTCGCGAATTTTTCTAATAGAGGTTAAACCATCCATAACCGGCATTTGTAAATCCATAAGGATAATGTCAAAATTCTGAACTTTATATGTTTCAAATGCCTCTAGGCCGTTTTCACATAAAGTAAGATTTACACCAACTGGCCTTAGAACCATATCAAGAACGCGGCGATTAGTTGCATTATCATCGACGCCTAAAATACGTAATTCGTCGCAATTTTCTTCATCTACTA
>JAPUEP010000148.1 GCA_027492515.1 Hyphomonadaceae bacterium | reverse complement strand
TCAAGAAGTTGCGGATGCAATTATGCCAGCAATGCCGCGCATCAAAGACCAATATACAGGGTTTTTGCGCGAATTACGTATGGAAGATTTGCGCGGTTCTGAAGGTTATTCAAGATTGCAATTGGAATTATTGAAACGCGCAAATCTTGCGGTTGCACCTGCGCAAATTGATGCAATTCTTATTCAAGAAATGTTGGTGTCTTAATGGCTGATGATCAAGACGATATGGCAGCCGCTTGGGAAGCGGAAATGACAGGTGAAGGCGGTGCCGATGACGCTTTTGCTGCCGAGTGGGAGGCGATGGTTGGTGCTGAAACTGGCAAGACCATAACCGCATCTTCCATTGGTATTGAACGTGTTTTGAACCAAGATGAGATTGATAATCTTCTTGGTTTTGATATGGGCGATGAAAATGGCGAAGGTTCAAATGGAATCAACGGCATTATCAATTCGGCATTGGTATCTTATGAACGCTTACCAATGCTTGAGATTGTGTTCGACCGTTTGGTTCGTTACATGACAACAAGCCTTCGTAATTTCACATCTGATAACGTTGAGGTTTCTTTAGATCACATCTCATCAATACGTTTTGGTGATTATCTAAATTCAATTCCATTGCCCGCGATTTTGGCGGTTTTTCGTGCCAAGCAGCTTGATAACTTTGGCTTGATGACCGTTGATTCTAATCTGATTTATTCGATTGTTGACGTATTGCTTGGTGGACGCAAAGGCACGACTGCAATGCGTATTGAAGGGCGACCTTATACAACGATTGAACGCATGCTTGTGACCAAAATGATTGACGTTATTTTGGAAGATATGGCGCTTGCCTTTAAGCCAATTCGCGAAGTTGATTTTACCCTTGATAGGATTGAAACCAACCCACGCTTTGCCGCGATTGCGCGCCCTGCAAATGCCGCCATCATGGTTAAAATGCGCATCGATATGGAAGATAGGGGCGGAAGGGTTGAATTATTACTTCCTTACGCAACCCTAGAGCCGGTTCGTAACATGCTTATTCAGCAATTCATGGGTGAAAAATTCGGTCGTGACAATATTTGGGAAGGCCACTTGGCCACTGAATTATGGTCAACCGACATGGAAATAGAGGCGGTTTTAGATGAATTGCCGCTTTCACTTGGTCGTATTTTGGATTTGTCTGTGGGTGAAACAGTTATGTTGAACCAAACCCAAGACGGGCCAATCGAATTAAGATGCGGCGAAATCAGTCTTACAAAGGGCCGTATGGGCCGCGTTGGTAATAATATAGCCCTGCGGGTTGATAGACCGCTTAATCGTGGCACAAAATTGGAGATTTTTAAATGACAATAGATTTAGCAAATATTAGCCAATATTTTGCACCTGCTGTTCAATTTATCTTAATTTTGGCACTGTTTTGGGTTGCTGGCTTGTTCATGGTTTTGGACAAAAAACTAAATGCAATGCGCCAAGGCACTGATGGCATTAAAAACACAATTACTGAACTTAATGGCGCAATTGAACGCGCGCAAAATGCAATAATTGCCTTAAAAACCAATAGCCAAATCGCAAATGATGAGATTGCAAAACAAATTGATGAAGCCAACAAAGCCGTTGAAACTTTAAAATTCGCTGCATCTGCAGTTAAAGCTGTAAATTATTCACCAAAATCAACGCTTAATAACGATTTGAAAACCCATAGCGATTATAAAAGTGGGGATTTAAGAAATACAAGACGTGACCCTTTTGATGATTTGCCACCGATTGATAATTCAAGACGCAATGTTTGGGGTGGTCTTCGTTAAGGTAGTTTGGAATTAGACAATGAAGTTTAGGCCTTTAAATACAATTGCAATATTGCTCGCAGCTTTTGGCGCGATAGAGGCTGGCCGTCTTGGCCTAAAAGCAACCCAAGCAATTGCTGAGGGTAGTGGTCATGAACAAACTTCTGAGGAAGCGCCAAAAACTGAAGAAGGCGGTGAGGGGGAAGCTGCAAATTTAGAAGCAAGAACAAACACTTGCGTTCCAGTTGATTTGGCAAAAGAAAAAGGCATAAGTGCCGCCGAATTTAACCTTCTTACAAATCTGCAAGATCGCCGTATCGAATTGGATGCGCGTGAAAATGATATTTTAACGCGTGAAGGTATTTTAAAAACAGCCGAAGCAATTGTTCAGGCTAAAATTGACAATCTTCATCAGGTTGAAGGCAATATTCAAAAGCTTCTTGGGCAAGTTGATGAAATGGAAGCGCAAAGAATTGCGGGCCTTGTGCGTGTTTATGAAAAAATGAAGCCAAAAGATGCAGCACTTGTTATGCAAGGCTTGAGTGATGAAACCGTAATCGCGATTGCAAGCAAAATGAAAGACCAATCATTGGCGCTTATTTTGGCTAAAATGGATACTGTGCGTGCGCGTCAAATTACTTCAATGCTTGCGCAAATTGACGATAATCAAATTCAAAGTGCGATGAACCCACCACCAGCACCTAGCGCTGCGCCGCAAAAAGTTGCGAATAATGCAAATGCTGCTGGCAATAATAAATTGCCGCCTGTGCAAAATCCACCAGCTGGCGTTCAAACACCTAATGCGCCAAACGCACCTAAAGTTACATCGCCACAAGCACCAGCAGCGCCGCAAAATGGCGCAAATCAGCCCGCCGCCAATCAGGCTGCACCTGCTAATACACCTGCAAAAAATGGCAAAGAAAAGTAAAGAGGTTTTAAAGTGGTTTCACGTCGTGTCCTTGCTTATCTAACTTGCTTCTCATTGGTGGCACAGCCTTTATTGGCGCAAAATGCCCCTGTGCCTAAAGCCGATAATGCAAGTGCGGCAAGCAATAAAATCATTGTTTTTGATTCTGTTGAACGTGATAATTATGCGCGAATTTTGCTTAAATGGGCGAAAAATATTCCATCACCTTCAAGGATAAATGTTCGTGGTTCATTGCTTGAAGTTACGATGCCAATTCCTGTTAATGCCGACCCTGCGGGCATTAAAAATAACGCGCCATCATATGTTGTTGCCGCCGCCTTAAGTGCAGACAAAAAGACATTACGAATTGCATTGGCAAAACAAGTTCGTGTTTCTAGGTCAAAGGATGGGGAAATTGAATCAATTGATTTATATAGCCCTGATAGCCCTGCGCCGCCTTCTTATTCGCGCAATGAAGCAGCCACAGAACAAGTTGCCGAAAACACTGGTGAGAAAAAAGAAAAAAAAGATAATGGCCTTGATAAGCCGTTGAAAAACTGGCCCGCACCCTTGGATGCACGAAGATTACGTGTTGAATCCGCGCAAAATGAAATGTTCACAAGGGTTTCAATTGTTGGAACTGGAATTGGCGCGCCGCAAATTGGGCGAATTGGTGATCGCATGGCGCTTACTATTCCTGGCCTTTATGCGCTTGATATTGCCAATTTACGTTCACATTTTCCAAAATTGATTAAAGATGCAGTGCGTTACAATGATGCGACGCATACTTCGGTTGTTATGGATCTTGAACCTGGTGCGCAAATAAGAATGGGGCGTGATTATGATCGTGCCTATGTTGATATTTTCCCAAAAGATGCAAATCTTGCGCAATTAGAAGAAGAAGCAAATAAGGCCAAAGAAGAAGCCAAGGCAGAAACCAAAACTGCAAATGCTGATGCGCATGAAAATAATGGTGAACACAAAGAAGAAAAAACGGCGTCACAAAATGGCGTATTACTTCCACCACTTGCACCAAGCAATTTAGGGAAGGAAGCACCAAAACCGATTTTTGAAGAGCCTGCGCCAAATGGCGTTGTAATTGCGAATGCGCATGATTCTAAACCAAATTATGCGATTGATTTTACTTTCCAAAAAATGGCGCCATCGGCAATATTCCGCCGTGGTGCAAATATTTTTGTATTATTTGCAACATCAGCGGATTTTAAGGTTCAGGGCTTTAAACCAAATGGTTTGGCAAGCGCAATCACTCCAATAAAAGGCAATGGTGTTGCAGGTGTAAAAATCACCGCGCCAGAGGGTGTGTATGCAAGCCCTGTGGCAATTGGCCCAAAATGGCAAATAACTTTATCAAATTCTGCATCAGTTAATGCACGTAGTGTTGAGGTTAAATCAGAGACCACACTTGAAAATAATATTCGCCTAAAAGCAATAATTGCCGATGCCCAAATCGCAGGAAGTATCACCGATAGTGATGTTGGCGATGATATTCTTGTTGGCCTTGCAATGGGGCCGCCAAGTGCATTACAAAAATCACGCTCTTTCCTTGAGGCATATTTACCAGAGACTTTCCAAGGTATTGCGGTAATTCCACGCGCTGATGATTTAGAAATTAAACCTGCGCTTGATGGTTTTGTTCTTGAACGTCCAAATGGAATGTCGCTTTCACAATCTGCCAATGCGCAAAGCCCTGCGGGCTTTACAATTTCATCACCAAGTTTTGTTGATTTCAAAAATTGGCGCATGGGGCCAGAGGCTGATTATGTTAAAAATCTAAATAAACTAAGATTAGAAGCCTCAAAAGAGGTAAGCGAAGATAACGCAGGTATCAAAGCGCAAATGGATTTGGCGCGTTTCTATCTTGCATGGAATTTAGCGCCAGAGGCGTTGGGCGTATTGCGTGCTATAAAAGATAATCAGCCTGATTATTCGCGTACCCCTGAATTATTGGGTCTTTATGGCGCTTCATTGGCATTAATGGGGCGTGGCCGCGAGGCGTTGGAAATATTGAATTCACCTGAATTAATGCAAGATGCAGCCTCGCATTTGTGGGCGGCCCTTGCAGCAGAAGCAATTGGTGACCCAACTGAAGCGCGCAAACAATTCCAATTAGGTGTTCCTGCTTTGGCGGCATTTTCACCGCAAATGCAAGCGCAATTCAAATTAAATGAGGCCGAGGCTGCGTATTATTTAGGCGATTTCCAAGGTTCAGCATTTTACGCCCAAGCCGCATACGATCTTGCAACCGACCAATTCACCAAAGAAAATGCAAAATTGCGCAAAGCAATGGCGCAGGCAGAAAATGGTCAAGGTAATGAAGCAAGCCGTATTTTTGCCGAACTTGAAAAATCAACTTATCGCCAAATTGCGGCACGTGCCATTTATTGCAAAGCTATTCAAATGGCGAAAGATCCAAATGGCGACCATATAGAAGCAATAAGAATTCTTGATAGTTTGCGTTATACATGGCGCGGCGATGATTTGGAAATCGATATTTTGCGCAATTTGGGCGAACTTTATATTCAAGCGGGTGATATTCGTTCAGGTCTTGCAACATTAAGTGATGCATCAACCTTGCGCCCTGAATTACCTTCTGCGCGCGCATTGCGTGATACTTTAAGTGCTGAATTTAAGCATCTTTTCCTTGAAGGTGGCGCTGACGGTATGGATTCACTTCAGGCATTGGCACTTTTTGTTGATTTCCAAGATTTAGTTCCAATGGGGCCAGAGGGTGACCAAATGGTTCGCGGTCTTGCCGATAAATTGGTTAAACTTGACCTTTTAACCCAAGCCGAAGAATTACTTCAACACCAAGCCGATAAACGACTTACTGGCTTTGCAAAAGCCCAAGTTGCAAGTGATTTGGCAGCGATTTATTTGCTTGATAAAAAGCCTGAAAAAGCATTGGAAGCACTTTGGTCATCGCGCGAAACCCAATTACCTGCCGATTTGAATGAATATCGTAGGCTAATTGAGGCAGTTGCAATGACTGATTTGGGGCGTCACGATAATGCGCTTGAATTATTAGAATTTACAAATTCAAAAGATGCAGACCGAATTCGCGCTGAATTATATTGGCGCAAGGGTGATTATGCCAATGCCGCAAAATATGCATGGTCAACACTACCGCCGCCAGCAAAACAATTAGATCCAATTGCAGCAGGTGAAGTATTACGCGCCGCAATTGCAAAATCACTTGCGGGCGATAGGGAAGGCGTTCGTGTTCTTGCCAATGGTTATGGCGCAGCAATGCAAAATAGCGCGTTTAAAGATGCCTTTAATGTTGTTAATTCAACCGAAATTCCAAGTGCGGCACAAATTAAAGCGGCAATGGCGTCGGTTCAGGGTTCATCACCATTTGGAAATTTATTGAAAAATATTCGTGGTCAAGTTTTTGTAATGAATGCACCAAAAGAGGGTGATCAACTTGCAAATATTACTGGCCCAACTGATGCAAATGCCAATCATGTTGGTTCATACACACCAGATATCGATAAATTAAACGAGAAAATTGCAAAAAATCTTGAAGCGGCAAAATTACCAGAAACTCAATCTGTTCAAGAAAAGCCACAAATTCAACAAAGCGTCGCTAAACCTGCGAATACGGGCGCGCAAAGGCCCGTAGTTCAAAATAAACCTGCGCCGCCAAAACAGCGCGTTGCGCAAAATGCACAACCTGCAAAACCTGCGCCGCAAGCTGTACCAAAAAATCATGGCTTCCAAGCGCCAAAAGATCCGCCAATTGCGGTTGGCAGATAGTTAATTTGGTATCTTAAAGCTTTGCACAAGGCTTTCGGATACCAAACGCCAGCCATCAACCAATACAAAGAAAATAAGCTTAAAGGGTAATGAAACCACGGCGGGTGGCAACATCATCATACCCATTGCCATAAGGATTGATGAAACCACCAAATCAATCACCAAAAATGGCACAAATAATAAAAACCCAATTTCAAAACCACGGCGCAATTCTGAAATCATGAATGCAGGTGTAACAATGCGCATTGGTAAATCAACCGCATTTTGCGGCTTTTGAATTTTTCCCAATTTTACAAATAAACCCAAATCACTTTCACGGGTTTGCGCAAGCATAAACACTTTTAAAGGTTGTGTGGCTTGCGGCCATGCCTGTTCCATTGTGATTTCTTTTTTGGTTAATGGCGCAATGCCTTGGTTCCATGATTTTTCAAATGTTGGCCCCATAATGAATGCAGTTAAGAACAAGGCCAATGAAATAATAACCGCATTTGGCGGGGCTTGTTGTAAACCCATTGCGGTTCTAAGAAGCGATAAAACCACCACAATTCTAACAAAGCTTGTGGTCATTATAACCACGCTTGGCGCAAGTGATAAAACTGTTAGAAGCGCAACAGTTTGAACAACACGTTCCGTAAGACCCGCGCCATCACCTAGATTAACATTGACATTTTGTGCAAAAGCATAGGCAACGCCCAAAAAAGTGCCGATAAAACCCAATGCAAATGTCATTCCCCAAAATTTTAGGGCTTTAATCGCTTGTTGTTTGTTTAATGTTTTGCCTTGTTTCATCGCCATTTTTCCAAGTTTCATGGTTTAATGGCATTATTCGTTTATTTTGAAAATGAAACTTTAGCGTTTTTAACATTTGTTTTGTGCAATTTGGAAAACTTGCTCAAAGAAATTGCCAGAATGAAACTACTTGGAAGGCATGAAAACATTGCAAATAAAGTATATATCTGCATTGAAAATTCCATATTATTGCCATTTGCATTCGCAATTTGACCAATCGAAGCGCAAATTCCAAGTAAAAGGCCGCATGAACTAATAATTGCAAGATTACGCCACTGATTAAGGCGTCTTATATCTGATTTTGAATTTATAATTCTGTCACTAAGCATTTTGGCTGCTTTCAATTGGGTTGGTTTTTATATTTAGATTGGTCGCGCCATTTGGTGATAATAAAATGGTCTGTTCAATGCCGTCACATTCGATAATCATGATGCGCGAACGTCCCGCATCAAGCCACAATTGTTCAATTAGTTTTAGGCGTCTTTTAGTTCCTTTTTGCGCAATTATTTCGCCAGTAAGGCCATATTTGCGCACTAAAAACGCAATAAGCGCCAAAAGCGCCAAAGTAAGCATTAAAGCGCCAATTGCGCGTAAAACATATAAGAAATCCATTTGCCTATTTTTGCTTATGTCGATTAATCAAACCTTAATTTTGAAAGGCAAAAATTAAGCTCGCCTTAACCATGTTCATTCATAATATTGGCAAGAGGTTATAGCTTTGGCCATTAGTGATGCACCATATTTTGCGATGTTGAAAAACCGCCTGACATTTTTAAATGACAGGCAAAAAATCCTTGCAGACAATGTTGCCAATGCATCAACGCCAAAATTTGTTCCAAAAGATTTGGACGAAAAGGCTTTTAATCAGGCATATTCACGCAGTTTTTCATCCCTTGGTGTTGGTAGCGCTGGGGTTGGCAATGTTGCCCCTGTTACACTTATGGCAACGCAATCAGGCCATATAACTGGCCCATCAAGCGAATCAAGTGTGGCGCGAACCATTAAATCACCAGATAGTGAAACAACATTAGATGGCAATTCAGTGGTTTTAGAAGAACAAATGATTAAAGTTGCCGATACACGCATGAATTACGACATCGCAATTGGGCTTTATCAAAAAGGCCTGCAATTAATGCGCCTTGCCGCGAAAAGGCCGGGGGGATAATGAATGACCGAAATTAATTCTACTTTATCAATTGCTGCATCTGGCCTTCGTGCGCAAACTGCGCGTATGAAAGTGATTGCGGAAAATATCGCAAATGCCAATTCAACATCGCCCAATGCAGGTGGAAATCCATATCAGCGTAAAATTGCAACTTTTGGTCAGGTTTTAAACCGCGAAACCGGCGTCAATGAAGTTAAAATGACCAAGGTTGTCGCCGATAAAGGCGAATTTAAAATGCGCTATGACCCGTCAAACCCTGCGGCTGATACAAATGGTTATGTAAAACTTCCAAACGTGAATTCATTATTAGAAGCAATGGATATGCGTGAAGCCCAACGCGCCTATGAAGCCAATTTGAATGTGGTTGAAAGCGCGCGTGCCATGATGGGCAAAACAATAGATTTATTAAGAAGATAATTTAAAATATTAAGGAGAAACCTTAAATGAATTCCGCCGCACTTTTAGCATCCAAAGCCTATGGTATTGCTGGCAATATAGCACCAAATTCAAATGGCCCAAAAGTTGGCGAGGCGCCAAATTTTGGCTCTCTACTTGCTGCACAAGTTTCAAACACTGTTGATAGTAGTCGCGCCGCCGAAGGGCAGGCCGCAAAGGCCGCAGTTGGTAAAGCTGATTTGGTTGATGTTGTTACCGCAATATCGGCGGCAGAAGTGCAAATGGAAACTATGATTGCCTTCCGCGACCAAGCAATTCAGGCCTATCAAGAGATTTCAAGGATGGCAATATAAGATTTCAAAACCCCACCCTCGGCCTTCGGCCTCACTCAGGGTTTTGGGGAAAGCGGGCACAATAAAACAAAAAGTGTGGTGTTTGTTTTATTGTGACATTTTGGTTTATTTTATTTGGAGGGGAATATGGATCCTAAGGCGTTTATTCAGACTATGATTGCATTGGCATCGGCTTCTTTGGGCTTGGTTGCGGCATTGGCGTGGAATGAAGCTATTAAAGCAACTTTGAAACTATTAAACCTAAGCGATAGTTTGGCGGGGCTTTATACTTATGCAATTTTGGCAACTGTCTTGGCGATTGTTGTATTATCTATTCTTGGGAAAATTTCTGAAAAAATCGGCGGGCAAGCAGCGTTTGAGCGCGAGGCGGAAGGGTAGATCCTCAGATTGCCACCCTCGCGGCTATGCCGCTCACTCAACAATCTGGAGAATATCGACAATAATTTTTAAAAAGCGTGGTTTTCAAAAATTATTGACATTTTAATTAAAAAAGCCCGAACAATGTTCGGGCTTTTTATATTGTGTAATTAATAATCCGAAATCATAACTTGATGACTACTTACACGCCTCAACAACATCCTCAAATGTTCTCAATCCCGGTCTTGGCGAATTTACCAGAACCGCCATATTTCCTGGTTGATGCTTGTTATCGAGCATTTTTTCATGGGCTAATGGGATGTCTTCCCATGAAAATACTTCGGACATACATGGGTCGATACGGCGCGCGATAACCAAATTATTTGCTGCCGATGCTTGTTTTAAATTGGCAAAGTGAGAGCCTTGGACGCGTTTTTGGCGCATCCATAAGAAGCGTGCATCCATCGTCAAATTAAAGCCTGTTGTACCCGCGCAAATAACCACCATGCCGCCGCGTTTCACAACAAAAACAGAAACAGGGAATGTTTGTTCACCTGGGTGTTCAAACACCATATCAACATCTTTTTTGCCAGTTATGTCCCAAATCGCTTTTCCGAATTTACGGGTTTCTTTCATGTAATTTGAAAATTCTTCGCCATTCACTGGTGGTAATTGACCCCAGCAATTGAAATCTTTGCGGTTTAAAACTGCTTTTGCGCCTTGTGATAAAACAAAATCACGCTTGGTTTCATCGGAAATAACGCCAATTGCATTTGCACCTGCAACCGCGCATAATTGGGTTGCAAACACACCAAGGCCGCCTGATGCACCCCAAACCAAAACATTATCGGCTGGTTTTAAAACATGCGGGCGATGACCAAATAACATGCGATATGCAGTTGCCAATGTAAGGACATAGCAGCCTGATTCTTCCCATGTAAGATGTTTAGGGCGCGGCATTAATTGGCGTGCTTGAACGCGGCAATATTGCGCGAATGCGCCGTCAGGTGTCTCATAGCCCCAAATACGTTGTGAAGTTGAAAACATTGGGTCGCCGCCATTACATTCTTCGTCATCACCATCATCTTGGTTACAATGAACCACAACTTCATCACCCGGTTTGAAGCGTTTTACGTTTTTACCAACTGCCCAAACAATGCCAGATGCGTCTGAACCTGCAACGTGATAATCTTGTTTGTGAACGTCAAAAACGCTCATCGGTTCGCCAAGGCCTGCCCAAATGCCATTATAATTTACGCCCGCCGCCATTACTAAAACCAAAACTTCATCATTATCGATGGTTGGTGTTGGAACAACTTCAAGCTGCATTGCCTTCATTGGGCGACCATGACGTTCACGGCGAATGGCCCATGCCCACATTTTTTCAGGGACATGGAAAGCCGGTGGGATTTCGCCCATCGGGTATAAATCTTTTAAAATTGGTCCATCATTCGCAATTGCAGCATTGGCAGACATTGTTTTCGTTCCCTTAAAGATAATCGCACGGGCGAGTAAAATATTATGTGTTACAACGCTTTTTGAGTAAATTAGCCTAAAGTATGAAATATATTTCAGCCCAATTTGCATTTTATATCTTTGCAGCGCACATTAAATGTGCTGCATTGCACACAAGATTGTCAAGTGTTATTTTTAGGAAAAAACAAAACTAAATTTCACATAGCCGCAAAACCTGCATCATTATTGAGACAGTTTGGAATTGTGGCGATTGAAAAATATAATTTGCCATCATAAGGCAAAACTGGGGAAACAATATGAACGGCTCAAACTTTCAACACGCAAAAGACAAACCATGGATTTTTAGACCTTATGCAGGGCATTCAACCGCAAAAAAGTCTAATGAGCTTTATCGTGCCAATTTAGCGGCGGGGCAGACTGGCCTATCTGTGGCATTTGATTTGCCAACACAAACCGCCCTTGATTCGGATCATGTTTTGTCAAATGGCGAAGTTGGAAAAGTTGGGGTTCCAATTTGTCATATTGGCGATATGCGCACTTTGTTTGATGGCATTGATTTGGGCGTGATGAACACATCAATGACAATTAATGCGCCTGCGGCTTATATGCTTGCAATGTATGTTGCGCTTGCCGATGAAAAAGGGGTTCCACGTTCGTCATTACAGGGGACAACCCAAAATGATATTATCAAAGAATATTTATCACGCGGAACCTATGTTTTCCCACCTGTTCCAAGTTTGAAACTAACTGCCGATACAATTGAATGGTGTTATAAAAATTCGCCGAAATTTAATGCGATGAATGTTTGTTCCTATCACCTTCAAGAAGCGGGGGCGACACCTGAACAAGAATTATCATTCGCCCTTGCA
>JAPUEP010000147.1 GCA_027492515.1 Hyphomonadaceae bacterium | reverse complement strand
TTCAAAATTATCTTTGTCAAAAACATCATTAAAAGGAATTTCAAAAATCTCATCCACCTCACCTTTATTGGCAATAAATTTGGCTTTGGGGTCAATTTTTGCTATAATTGGGGTAATTAAATAATTCGTGCCGCTTAAATAATTATCACCCATTCCAATTGGCGAAATAAATTTTTCTTCAAGGCCAATTTCTTCATAAGCCTCCCGAATTGCGGTTTGCACTATGTTTTCATCAACTTCATCAATACGACCACCGGGGAATGAAATCTGCCCTGCATGGGCACGCAAATAAAAGCTGCGGCGCGTAAAAATTACATTATATTGCCCATCGCGTTCAACAATCGGCACCAAAACTGCGGCGGGTTTTGGTGGTTTAAGCGCAATATTCGCATCAGGATTAAGGTCAAAATCAGACGCCAAATATCCATCTTGAACATCATCAATTGCCCGTAGTTTTTTTTGTAATTTTTCAAATAATTCAGGCATTAATCTTCATCGCCCAATTGACCAAGTATGTGGAAAGTTTCATTAGAAAATACACCAAAATCATTTCCTACAAACTGCCCCCAATTGACCAAATCATAATAAATTGCCCGATTTATAAGCGCATATAAACCATTTCGAACCATTACATAAGGCCTTGGTTCATTTGTATCTTTATTATATTCAATCCAGATTTTATGATTATCATCAATAATGAAATTTTCCCCAACATTGGTGGTAAGGATGATTTTTTGCACCCCATTATTAATTAAATCCGCACGAATTATGGTAAAATGGGCATCTTCAACTTTTATGATTACCTTTTCATGCGGCGTCACCAAATAAGTATTGCCATCATCATCTTTACGTAGGATTTTTGAAAAAAGTTGAATTAATTTATGGCGCGAAAATTTTTGACCATTTTGCCACCATGTGCCGTCTTTTTTAATCAAAAGCCCGATATCACCACAATTTGTTGGATGCCATTTTTCAACAGGCGGTAATTTATCGCCATATTCGCCATATTGCGTTTTTAATTCGTTGAAAATTGACTGTAAATTATCAGGCATTAGGGTCAGAATCGTTGAAGGTTAAAAGAATAATGCTATAAAATAGATTATTAAATATTTTGAAAGCACGCAATGAACAAATCCGAAATCGAAGATATTACAAATCAAAGCGATATTTCGGTTGAAATAAAAAATTTCAACAATTTCTATGCAAAAATTGAAGATGTGAAATCGCAAATTGGCAAACAAGTTTTTGGGCAAGAAAATACAATTGATTTATGCCTTTGTGCAATTTTGGCGGGGGCACACGCATTATTAATTGGTATGCCGGGTGTTGCCAAAACCTCCCTTGTGGCGGCTATTTCACAAAGCCTTGGGCAAGATTTTAAGCGCATTCAATTTACGCCCGATTTAATGCCAAATGATATTTTGGGTTCGGAAATTCTTGATACTGACAAGGGCGGAAATCGTAATTTTCGCTTTGTCAAAGGGCCAATTTTTACGCAAATTCTTATGGCTGATGAAATCAACCGCGCCAGCCCAAAAACCCAATCCGCGCTACTAGAGGCGATGCAGGAAGGGCGCGTAACAATCGCGGGCAATTCGTTGGAATTGCCGAAACCATTTCATGTTCTTGCAACCCAAAACCCAATTGAACACGAGGGCGCATACCCACTTCCTGAGGCGCAATTAGATAGGTTTTTATTACAAATCAACGTCCCCTATCCTGATGAAGCAACCGAGCGTAAGATTTTAATTGAAACCACAAAGGCCATTGAAAATCATATTTCAAAACCTTTGGCGCAAAATGATTTGATTGAAATTCAAAAAATTGTGCGCGATCTTCCGATTTCTGAAAGATTATTGGAAACCGCAATTGCACTTGTTCGAAATCTTAGGCCTGAAACTTCGAATATTGAATTTGTAAAACAGAATGTTGAATGGGGCCCCGGTCCGCGCGCGGGGCAAGCATTAATCCTTGCATCAAAAGCACGGGCATTTTTACGCGGAAGAAGCGCACCAACCTTGGCGGATTTGCAATTTGTTGCCTATAGCGCGCTATGCCATCGTATTTCGTTTAAATGGGGTGCGCAAAATTCTGGTAAAGATTTGAATGATTTAATCAAAGAAATATTTGACGGATTTGGCGCGTGAAATGGTTGATATTGTCGCTTCCAAGCCGAGTTCAGATGAACTTGCCGAACTTCTGGTTCAAAATGAAGAGATAATACATAATCTTGCCAATAAATTGGTTGCAAATTTTTTTGATGGTAAAATGCGCGCCCCAAAATCAGGGATTGGCGATGATTTTTACCAATATCGCCCCTTAAATGATGGCGAACCAGTAAATAAAATAGATTGGCGCATTTCCGCAAAATCAGACAATCTTTTCACCAAAGAAAAACAGGTTTTAATTCCAAATCAATTTGCAATTTGGCTTGATAATAGCCCGCAAATGCATTTTGAAAATGGCAAAAAAATAATAAAAAAATTTGATATGGCCTTTATTTATGCCAATGCATTTGAAATTGCCTTGAAAAAATTGGGTGCGCAAGTTTTTGTTTGTGGGCAAAAAAATAATAAGAATTTTGCCAATAAATTACTACAATCAGGCCATGTTTTCCCGCAAATCTTAAAACCAATTCCAACAATTATCATAAGTGATGGCTTAAGGCCGCTTGAATTTTGGCAAAATTTTTTGACAAAATCATCAAAAACCCAAGCCCCAATTTTCTTTGTAATTATCAATGATAATAGCGAGCTGGAATTTGATTTTGACGGAAATATCGAATTTGAAGATTTTGAAATCCCAAATGAAAAACTATTAATCGAAGATTGCGAAAACATACAAATTGAATATCAAAAACAAATAAAATCACATTTTGATAATTTTGAAAAAATAATCACCAAGCAACATTTTGACTTTGCAATGGCAAAAAATGATGCGCCATTGGATGACCAAATCATTGCAATCTGGCATAGATTAAACCTTTATCTTAAAAGGTGTGCGAAATGATTTTTAATTATTCGCTTCAATTTTTAAGCCCAATTGCGCTTTTTGTTTTGGCGGCATTGCCAATAATATATATTGTTTCGCGTTTCATACCCAAAGCACCCAGAAAAATAAATTTTGGCGCTGTTTTCATTTTAAAAAATATTGCTGCACCAAGGCCAATTCCAAAACATGCGCCATTATGGCTTAAAATTTTGCGCGTAATTATGGCGGGCTGTTTTATTATCGCTTGTGCAATGCCAATTTTACAAAACCCAAATTCGGCAAAAATTATTTCAAAAAATATATTGTTATTAATTGATGATGATGTGGCAAATGCCAATGAATTTGCACAAATTAAAAGCGAATTGAAAAATTATATTGATATTGAAAGCGCAAAAAATAGCGCGTTAAAAATCATCGTTCAAAATTGTAATTCTGAAATTCTTAATACCCCAGATAATTCACAGAATGCAAAAAATTATCTTGATACATTAATTCCCAAGCCAGTAATTTGTAATCGGGAGAATTATTTAAAAACGCTTGGTAAGATTAATGAAAATTTGCGTGTAATTTATATTGCCAATAATATTAATGGGCAAAATGATGGCAAATTCTTTGAAACATTGAACAAAATTTCAAATGGCGATTTGATAATAAGACGCCCAAATAATAATTTTGCAATTATCGAAAGCGCCAATATCGAAAAAAATGGCCTTAGATTAAATATAATTTCTAATGGACAATTTTCGCAAAGAATAACAATTTTTGGTGAAAATTCAAAAATCCTTATTGGAAATAATATTCATAATGGCGAAAACTTTATCGAGATTTCGCAAAATATCCTTCGTGCGGCGCAATATTTGAAAATTGATGGTCAAAATAATGCGGCCGCGACCTATATTATTGATGCCTTTAACCGTCGCCCCTTAATATTAACGCCAAAAGCAAACCCATCTGATACGCCATTATTGTCAGATGCGAATTTTATTAATTCGGCAATGGAAATTATTGGTGATGTAAAGAATTATGACGGAAAAATTGATTTAAAAGCCGCACCAAATGCCATTGTTTTTGGCGATACCGAGAATTTTGATGATGCGCAAACCAGTGATTTGATGCAATATCTTAAAAATGGTGGAACAATAATTAGGTTTTTGGGTCCTAAATCACTTTCAAAAGAAGAAAGCCCATTTTTTACTGCGCCAATAAATCTTACACCACATATTTTAAGCACGGGCTTTGCAGTTGAAAACCTTTCAATTGCGCACCTGCCTAAAAATAGTATTTTTTCAGATATTGAATTGCCGCAGAAAATAAATATCGGGCAAAGCATTTTGTTTAAATCCGCCAATAATGATGCAAAAACCCTTATAAATTTAAGCGATGGGGCGCCATTATTAAGTATGCGTGAAATTGGTTCTGGAAAATTATATATGTTCCATACAAGTGCCGCACCAATTTGG
Source organism: Hyphomonadaceae bacterium (assembly GCA_027492515.1). Taxonomy (GTDB): domain Bacteria; phylum Pseudomonadota; class Alphaproteobacteria; order Caulobacterales; family Aquidulcibacteraceae; genus Pseudaquidulcibacter. The sequence goes on along the minus strand of JAPUEP010000147.1, from coordinate 7,438 downwards.
TCTGATATTGGATTATCAAACCTTCAATTGGCATTTTTAAAGCGCATAATTATGCAAACCAGCGCCAAAGCAATTCCCGCAAACACATTAGAAGCAAATGTGATTTTGCGTCCAACAATTGTGATTGATGCAAATGGTCAATTAAGCAAAAATACCAATGGAATTAAACCCTTTATAACGCCAATTACCAACCAAACCAAAGTTGATAATGACCATGAAGCAGGGATTTATGAAGGAAATGGCGCCTCTTTGGTAATTAATGCAGGAACAAATATAAAAGATTTAAAACCACAAAATTTCCCCAAATATCAAGATTTTAAAAGCGACACCAAATCATTCGCGCTTTATACCTATATTTTGTTTTTTGGTTTCATATTATTTTTGATTGATAATATGATTTTAAACCTGCCACGTATTAATTTTAGAAAAGCAAGTAGCATACTTTCAGGATTGATATTAATCGGGTTTCTTATTCCCCATCAAACAATTGCCCAACCAAAAACCGACGGAAAAAGTGATGATATAAAACTAACCTATATTATCACACCCGATAATATTACGAATGAACAAGCAAAATCAGGGCTTAATGGAATATCGCAAATTCTGCGCCGCCGCACCAATATTGAACCAAGCGGCGTAATTGGCCTTGATCCTGCAAAGGATGAGCTTGCAAAACATCCGATAATTTATTGGCTTTTACCAAAAGCATCACAAAACCTTTCACCTGAAGCGGTGCAGAATTTGAATAAATATATGCAAAATGGCGGTATTTTATTCATTGATACGCGCGGTCTTTCGATGGAGCCGAAACGGGCGCAAGATATTTTAAAAACTGCGGTTAATGGCCTTAAAATTCCACCGCTTGAAAAAGTGCCCCCAAATCATGTTTTGCGAAAAACATTCTATATTTTGCAAAATTTCCCTGGCTTTTATTCGAATGCTGGCCTTTGGGTGCAAAGTGATGCCGCAACAAATTATAGCGCCAATGATGGTGTAAGCCCGATAATCATTTCAAATGGCGATATGGCGCGCGCATGGGCGCAAAAAACACCTGACAATGGTTTTGACGCTATCAATGATGATTTTGCCCATGAATTAAGCCTTAGGGTTGGGATTAATATCTACCTTTATGCTTTAACTGGTCAATATAAGGCCGACCAAGTTCATGTTCGAAGCCTTTTGGAACGCTTCAATACAAAGGGGCGCAATTAATGCCTTTTGTAATTGGAACATCACCTATTTTACCAATCCCAATTTTGTGGCTTTTATTAATTGCCTTTGTGGCTATTCAGATTTTTGCATTTTTAAAATCAAAAAAAATAAATATTTTTCATGCCTTGGCATTTTTAACAATGCTTATATTTGCGCTTAATCCGCAAATTATCGATATTGTCAAAAAGGATAGGCCACAAAAAATAATTATTATCAAAGATTATTCGGCCTCAATGATGGCAAGTGGGCGCTTTGATGGAATTAATGTCGCCGCCCAAAATTTAAAAAAGCAAATTGCCCAAAATAAAAATCTTGAAATAGTTGAAGGTGAAATAGCGCCCAATAATCAGGTAACAAGCTTTTCCAAAGCACTTGAAGAAGCGACAAATAATATCAATGAAAAAGATATAAGCGGCGCAATTTTTATTACCGACGGCCTTGGGATTGATAAAAGTGAGATTGCAAGGCCATATCCAATTCATCAAATCCTTATCGGTAGTGAAAATGAAAAAGATGCCTTCATCGAATTAATCGAGGCGCCAAAACCAAATAAGATTGGCGAAACCACCAAAGCAAAAATAATTGTTAAGACAAAAAATATTGATGATAAAATTGCGCGTCTAAATATATCAATGGCAGGAAATACGCCATATCAAATCAATGTGCCAACTAATAAAGAATATGATGTTGAATTTAAAATTCAAACAAGCGCCAACACGCCAGTTGCAATTGAAGTTTTGCCATTTAATAATGAAGTTTCAATCGCCAATAATGCAATAATCACCAATATAGAGGGGATTCAAGATAGATTACGCGTGCTTTTGGTAACTGGTGAACCATATGAAGGAACGCGGGCGTGGCGCAATCTTTTCAAATCCGACCCCGCAATTGATTTGGTGCATTTCACAATCCTCAGAAGCCCTGAAAAAGAGGATTATGCAAATGAAGAAGAAGTATCCCTTATCCCCTTCCCGACCGAAGAATTATTTATTGATAAATTGGATGAATTTGATCTTGTAGTTTTTGATAGATTTCAAAATCTTGTTGGTTTGCGTGACGAATATTTTCAAAATGTAACAAGGTACGTGAAAAATGGCGGCGCTTTATTAATTGCCTTTGGCCCAAAGGATGCGGAAGATAAAGGGGTTTTATCAACTTCATTAAATGAAATAATCCCAATTAACCAAGCACCCGAAATGATTGATAATGAATTTTACCCCGTGATAACTGAAAAAGGGCTTCATCACCCTATTACCCAAAATCTTGATCAAAAATGGGGCAAATGGGATAGGATTTTTAAAACAACCACCAATGCCAATGTACTTATGAAAGCGGGCGAAAACCCACTTTTGATTATCAATCAAGTTGAAAATGGGCGCATTGCATTAATCCTAAGTGATAAATCATGGTATTGGCAACGTGGATTTGATGGCGGCGGGCCGTTTCGTGAATTAATAGGTCGAACCGCACATTGGCTTATGAAAGATCCATCATTGGCTGATAAAAATATTAAATTGAGTGATGGAATTAATAATATCAAAATTGAATATTTTGGTGATGGTAGCCTTCAAAAAATGCATATTTTGGGGCCAAACCAAAAGTTTGAAATTACGCCAAATGATAATGAAAAATTCCAAATGACACGAATCATTAATTCGCCAAATTATGGCCTTTATAATGTGGCAATTAATGATGCCAATGGTTTTATAATTCATGGCGCAAAGGGTGAAACCTATAATGATTTTTTAACCGCATCGCCAAAAACAATACAAAATATTGCAAGCCATAATGGCGGCGGTAATTATTTTTTTGTTGGCAAAGATGGCAAAGGTTCGACTGGCGAAATCACAAATATTGATAATTTGCTTTTTGCAAAAAATAATCAAATCTATTTGAATAAAAACAAAAGCGCCCAAAATATCGAAACCGCAAGGCGCCCTTTAATCGGGCAATATGTATATGCCCTTTTGATGGCTCTATTCTTGATTATTGCTTATTCAGGGCGAAAACTTTTCCACCAAAAGTTGGATTAAGATTTTCATCTTTATCTTTTGCACGCCATAAAATTCGGTTTGCCTTTGCTGGCATCGGAAGTTTAATTATATTTTGTGGAACTTCTCTGAAACCAAATTTCCCAAAAAAGCCGTAATCACCAACCAAAAATACATTTTCGCCATTGATTTCATCATTGGCGCTTAAAACCGCCTCAACCAATTTTGCACCAAGGCCAAAATTTCTATATTCGGGCAAAACAGCGATTGGGCCAAGGAAAACACCCTTGCCGCCATTTTCAAAACCAATCGGCCACATGCGGCAACCACCAATAATTTGCCCGTTTGAATTATCAATAACAATGCGCGAAATATCATAAAGGCATTGGTTATTTTCGCGCAAAATATGCGCCGCCTTTGCAAAACGCCCAGGGCCAAAACAGATTGAATAAATGGCCTCAAGAATGGGGTCATTTTCTTTTGCATCTATTTTTATGTCAAATTGGCGGTTTTCATTCATTCGCGCCATTTGCAACATTTTTTACAAAATCAAAAGCAAAAGGTGCACCAATAATGTATTTTTAGCCTTAAAGGGTTGAATTTGTTGCGAAACACTCGCTATAAGGATGCGTGTCTATTCATTCCCCCAAACTTCCGCCACTTGGAATTTTTCGCCATAAAGCCTTTGCGCAATTTTGGGCGGTTCGCTTTATTGCAGTTCTTGGTCTGCAAATGCAGGCTGTGGCAATTGGTTGGCAGGTTTATGACCTTGCGCGCCGAACAATGGGAATTAAGGAAAGCGCATTCTTGCTTGGCTTTATTGGTCTTGCGCAATTTGTGCCTTTGTTTTTCTTATCATTAATTGGTGGGCAAACCGCCGATAGATTTGATAGAAAAAAAATTATCATCATATTCTTCGGCGTTGAAGTTTTGCTTTCGGCAATTTTGGGAACAACAATTTTAATGCCAACCCAAAGCGCATTATTCGCAATCTTTAGTGTTGCCGCAGGTTTTGGCATTATTCGCGCTTTTTTACCACCCGCCATGAGTGCACTTGCACCATCATTAGTCCCAAAGGATGAATTACCACAGGCGATTGCATGGAATTCCCTTGCTTTTCAGGGGGCAAGTGTTGCGGGGCCTGCGTGTGGTGGCCTTTTATATATTTTGGGGCCACAGGCGGTTTATATGACCTGCTTGATATTGCAAATCGTGGCAATATTAATTTTGATAATTACCCAAACCCCAAAACAGGATTTAAACCAAAATCGCCAAAACATGCTTCAATTAATCAAAGATGGCGTGCATTTTGTTTGGAATAATAAAATTGTCTTGGGTGCAATTTCCCTTGATTTAGCGGTGGTTTTGCTTGCAGGGGCAACCGCATTATTACCCGTTTTTGCCAAAGACATATTACATCAAGGGCCACAAGCACTTGGGGTTTTACGCGCTTCAACCGCAGTTGGGGCGGCCTTTGTTGCTTTATTCTTGGCAATTAACCCAATTCGTGAGCGGGTTGGGCTTTATATGTTTATTGCCGTGATTATTTTTGGTGTGGCAACATTTGGATTTGGTATTTCGCGCAATTTTTATCTATCAGCTTTCTGGCTTATGGTTGCGGGTGGCGCGGATATGATTTCGGTTTATGTTCGCCAAAGCCTTATTCAAATTGCAACACCTGATGAAATGCGTGGGCGGGTTGCGGCGGTTTCAACCCTTTTCATTTCGGCATCAAATGAGATGGGTGAATTTGAATCAGGAATGCTTGCGCGCCTAATTGGCCCTGTTAATGCCGTTGTTTTTGGCGGAATTGGCGCGATAATGGTGTCCGGGCTTTGGATGAAATTATTCCCCCAATTAAGGGATGCCAATAAGTTTTTAGACGCTTCGCCAAAAAATTAATTTCTCAAATCATTTTGAAGCGATTGATCAAGCAGCTTCAAATCAATATCAAGGGCTTTATTATCATCATTTTTCAAATCTAATTCGGTTTTTTCAAACAAAATCACCAGTTTTTGCAAAATCCCTTGGGTTGCAATTACGCGTTCAACATCAGGTTTTGCATCACCTTCAATTTTTGCAAGACCACCTGCAACATTCACGGCCTCTGTGCAATAATAGGTTAGGATTCTTTGCGCAATTGAAAGTTTTTCAGGCGATGCCGCCACAAAATCCATTAATTTACGCCCAATTTTGACCAATTGCTTTACCGATGAAATTGAATCAGGATGGCGAAGTTTTGGAATTGTATCATCAAGTTTTTGAAGTGATGTCGCAGCCTCCAAAAGGACTTTTTGAACTAATTCATTCCTACCGTTTGGCACTTCCGAATTTATCTCTGGCGCATTTATTGTTTCGCGTTTTGGAACTTGCGAATAATTTTTTCCTTCAGATGCTTTGAAAATTGCCGCATTAATTATTGTGCCAACCCAACCAACTGCGCCGCCCACCAAAAGACCAAGGCCAACACCTGCCAATGGATTTATTGCTTCATAAATTACACCACCCGCAAGAAGGCCCGCGCCAACGCTTACAAGGCGAAATGCGCCATCAATACGATTAAAACGACGTTTTTTTAATTTTTCAGCCTCTTTGAGGGCACGAATTTCATTATTGAATCGTTCGCGTGCATTATTACGGCGTATGTCATCGGCTTCTTTACTCATGAAAAATCTTTCAACCTGTCGTAATTTTTCTTTATCTTTATCATTGGCTTTAACTGCAACAAGTTTTGCAACCGCGCCAATTGCGAATGAAACAACCCCAAGACTAAGGGAAAAAGTATTCTTTGCAATGGGCGAAAGTGTTTTAATACTTCCCGCGCCAAGGCCAAAAATAGCGTAAAGCAGATTTCTTAAAAACCCTTTATTTTTGTTATTTTCATTCATGGCGAATATATAGGCGCACCAAGTGATAGTTTAAAGATACAAACAAAAAAGGGGCAGTTCGAAAACTGCCCCATATTTGTATTTTTTGAAAAATTAACGTGCGAAATAATCACTTTTCCCAAGTGTAACGCCGTTTGAGCGTAAAATATTATAAGCAGTTGTAAGGTGGAAATTCATATTTGGAATTAAATAGCCAATCAAATATGAAAAACCGACAAATGGCATTACTAATTCGCCAAATTTCAAGACAATTTCTTTTTGCTCTGTTCCAACAATTGTTGAAACATCAACAGAGCGAATATATTCTTGTGTTTTAATTATGCGCGCTTTTAATTCTTCGAATGTTGCTTCTGTATCTTCAAAAACAGGTGCAGTACCGCCTGATAATCTTGCAAATGCGCCTTTTGCATTATCGGTTACGATTTGAATTTGTTTTACAAATGGGAACATGTCCGCAATTAATCTAAGGCCAAGAATGGTTTCTTCTTTTGCATTTTTTTCTTTGGCATATTCTTGTGCTTTTTCAATAAGATGTAGAGATGTTTTAAGCGCTGATTCAACTGAAACAACGACTACATTTGCCAAAATAATTTTATATGGAAATTGTGAAATTTAATTCTCCCTTTTGGAAAGAAACATATAGGCGCATGGAATATATATTTCAATAGTTCGCAATTATTGAAATTACACTAGGTTAGCTTTAAGCCTCTAATTCAATATCCCAATATAGCCAATCAAGCCATGTATCATGAAGATAATTTGGCGGAAATCTTCGCCCCATCGCCTGTAATTCATATAGATTGGGGCGATGTGGTGGATGGCGCAACTCCATGCGCGCTTCTTTCGGCGTACGCCCACCTTTCTTTGCATTGCATTTTGAACAAGCAGTTACAATATTTTCCCAACAAGTTTTCCCGCCATAAGCACGCGGCATTACATGATCAAAAGTTAAATCATTCCCAGACCCACAATAAAGACACTTAAAACCATCGCGCAAAAATAAATTAAAGCGCGTAAAAGCAAGGCTTCTATCTTGGCGAACATATTCTTTTAAAGAGATAACACTTGGAAGGCGGATTGTATGTGACGGGGAATGGACATATTCATCATATTCGGCGACCACCTGCACCCTATCAAGGATTATGGCTTTTATGGCATCCTGCCATGACCATAATGAAAGTGGGAAATATGAAAGCGGTCTAAAATCTGCGTTTAAAACTAATACAGGATGACCGTTTCCCGCGCGGCGTGCCACGCGATTTTGGGTTTGTGCTTCGTTGCAAAAATTATGTTGCAAGGCAATCATTCGCTTCCCCCGATATGTTTAAGATTTACCTGATTCTCTTG
>JAPUEP010000146.1 GCA_027492515.1 Hyphomonadaceae bacterium | reverse complement strand
ATAATCGCAATTTGCGCACTTTTGAGGTTGATTTATCAACCACCGAACGCCTTGCAAAAATGCTTCCTGAAAATGCCTTATTAGTTGCAGAAAGCGGCATTTTCACCAATCCAGACATGATAAGAATGCGCGAATGCGGCGCCAATGCCTTCTTGGTTGGCGAAAGCCTTATGCGGCAAGATGATGTGACGGCAGCGACAAAGGAATTGTTGGGAATTTAAATCCAGTCTGGCGCTTTGGTTTTGCGCCATTTTAGAAGTTTTTCGCCTTTGCTTTTGTAGAAATTACGATAGGCTTTAATTGTTTCGCCTTCAATTTTGAATTTATCGGAAATTGCCTGTGGTGGTTCGGTGAAATCGCCGTTTGAAATGTTTTTGGGTATGGCTTTCAATGCGCCGACCAAGCCTTCACGAACTAAAATATGGGTTTTGCCGTTTCTTATTTCAAATTCATTGCATGTTTCAACTAAAAGCGAATAAGCCCATTCATAATTACCAATGCTTTGGCGCACCCATTCATTAATTGGCTGGCTTGGTTCGCTGACTGGTAATAAAATTTCATCAAGATCATTGGGCAATTGCCAAACCAAGGTTTCACGGCCTTTATTGTCGGTTTTTATAGCTTCTTTCCCGTCCAAAATCCTGTGTGCGGTTGAAAGGATTTGGCAATATTCGCCAACCATTTTATTGCAATGAACATCGCAATGCATTTGCGCGCAAATTTTGGGATTGCTATCAAGGTAAAATATATTCAAAGTCGAATCTCTTTTATTTTTGTGCCATATAACATATACAATCCATAATGAATAAAATTACTACAACACTTGCAAATTTGCCAAACCATGAAGGGGAAATAATTGGGCCATCTGAATGGCTTGAAATTACCCAAGAGCGCATAAATAAATTTGCCGAAGCCACAAATGATTTCCAATGGATTCACGTTGATGTTGAACGCGCCAATAAGGAATTGGACGGCACGATTGCCCATGGCTTCTTAACCCTTGCCCTAATTCCATATTTATCACACGGCTTTTTGGATATCACCGATAGTTCGCGCGGTATGAATTATGGCGTTGAAAAGGTGCGTTTCACAAAGCCGATTAAAGTTGGCAAAAGAATTCGCGCTGTAACCAAGATTATCGAGGCGCGCAAACGCGTGAATATGTATCAAATCACACTTGAAACCACAATTGAAATAGAAGGTGAAAGCCGCCCTGCATGTGTTGCAACAACCGTAGGAATCGCTTTCCCAAATGACGGAGAATGAAATGTCGAAAATTGACGCACGTTTAAAAGAATTAAATATCGAACTTCCAAACCCACCGCTTCCTGTGGCTTCATATGTTCCTTTTGTTCAAACTGGCAATCAAGTTTTAATTTCAGGGCAGATTTCAATTGCGCCTGATGGCGGCATTAAAGGTAAACTTGGGCAATTAAGCCTTGAAGAAGGTCAAAAGGCGGCGCGTCTTTGCGGCCTTAATCTTATTGCACAAATGAAGGCTGCGTGCGGTGGTGATTTGGACCGTGTTGTTCGCATTGTAAAACTTGGCGGCTTTGTGAATGTGACACCTGATTTTGATCCAATTCCTGCGGTGATTAATGGCTGTTCTGATTTGATGGTGGAAGTATTTGGTGACGCAGGCAAACATGCACGCTCTGCGGTTGGGGTTGCCAATCTTCCACTTGGCTTTGCCGTTGAAGTTGATGCAATTATCGAGGTAAAATAAAATGGATATGGGTTTAACTGGGGCTTATGACCGTGAAAATATTTTTGCCAAAATGGTGCGTGGAGAATTTAATTGCCATAAAGTCTATGAAGATGAATATGTTCTTTCCTTCATGGATGCATTCCCACAGGCACGTGGCCATGTTTTGGTAGTTCCGAAGGTCGAGGCACGCAATATTTTGGACATTCCACCCGATGATTTGGCAAATCTTATCACGCGCGTTCAAAAAATTGCCAAAGGCGTAACCAAGGCCTTAAACCCTGATGGAATTTCACTTTTCCAATTTTCAGGCGCAGCAGGAGGGCAATCGGTCTTCCACATTCATTTTCACATTGTTCCACGTGTTGAAGGCGCACTCCTAAAAGGTCACGGCACATTCGATGCCGCAAATGCCGAAGAACTTGCACAACTTGCCAAGGAGATTGGCGCGGCGATTGAATAAAGGGGGATTGTATGGGTAAAATTTTTCTATTTACAACAATTTGCCTATCACCAATATTTGCCATGGCGCAACCTGTTGTTCAGGTTGCAGCCCCTTCACAAGAAGCACTTTGGGAAGCCGATAATTTGTATTTTAAAACAATGCAATTACCCAAAGAACAACAGGATTGGCAAAAAGTTGCATTGGCCTATAAAAAATCTGCCGATATGGGCCATCCTGAAGCAATGCGTAAACTTGGCGATATATATGCACGTATTGGCAATCAAACCGACGCCGATAAATATCACGCAATGGCAAATGCGGAGTTTGAGAAAATAAAAAAATCTGCCGATGATGAAACCGCCACTTATCAATTAATTTTAAATTCTGAAGATTGTGCCGCACCGCGTGATAAGTTCGAAAAACTTGCAAAGGAAGGCACAATTAATTTCAACACTCGCCTTGGTGAAATTTACACGACTGGCAAATGTGGTGACAAAGATGATGTAAAGGGTAATTGGTTTTATTCGAATGGCGCAATTTTAGGTTCACCAATCTCTCAAATCCGCTTTGCTGATTATCTTTCTATGAATAATTTTATTGATGAAAAATATGGCAAGCCTTTGGAAAATAAAACCCGCGCACTTGCCTATTATTTCATTGCCTCAAAGGCAGAAGAATTATCAAGCAATCCTGAAAAATACGATAAAACTTATGCATTGAAAAAATTTGAATCTTTAAAAACAGACTATTTAAAGACTTCAAGCAATCGAAAATATTTCAATAAATTCATTGCTGATTTGTGTGGCTATCAACAAGCCTGCACAAACCTTCCACCGGAGATAGTAAACCCAATTCTTGATAATAAATTTGATTTAAAAAAAGCACGCTAAGGCTAAGCCTTAGCGTCTTTTTTATTTTTCACCACTTTTGGTAATGGTGGTTCAAAGAAGAATGCCAATTTTTCGGCATCTTTTTCGTCAATATCAATACGAACCAAGCCACCATTTTTAAGTTTGCCAAATAGCAATTCTTCGGAAAGTGGCTTTTTGATTTTTTCTTGAATAAGGCGCGCCAATGGCCTTGCACCCATCGCACTATCATAACCACGAATTGCAAGCCATGAACGCGCTTTTTCAGAAAGTTCAATTTCGACCTGACGCTCGGTTAATTGGGCTTCCATTTGAACAATGAATTTATCAACAATATTACCAACAGTTTCAGGTGATAATGGCGCAAATTGAATTATTGAATCAAGGCGATTTCTAAATTCAGGTGTGAATAGGCGTTTCATTGCCTCATCCTCCTCACCTTCACGCTTGCCACGACCAAAGCCGATTGATTCACGCGCGGCGTCCGCAGAACCTGCATTGGTGGTCATAATCAAAATCACATTGCAGAAATCGATTTTCTTGCCATTTGTGTCGGTCAACATGCCATTATCCATGATTTGCAAAAGAATATTATACAAATCAGGGTGCGCTTTTTCGATTTCATCCAAAAGCAATACGCAATGTGGATGTTGATCAATCGCATCGGTTAGCAGACCACCTTGATCAAAACCAACATATCCCGGCGGTGCACCAATAAGGCGCGAAACAGTATGACGTTCCATATATTCGGACATGTCAAAACGTATCATTTCAACGCCCAAGGTATCGGCAAGCTGCTTTGCCGCTTCGGTTTTACCAACGCCAGTTGGCCCTGCAAATAAATATGAACCAACAGGTTTACGATAATCACGCAATCCTGCACGCGCTAATTTAACCGCAGAAGACAATGCCTCAATTGCTGGTTCTTGACCAAATACCACGCGGTTCAAATCTGATTGCAAAGTGCGCAAACCTTCAAGGTCATCTTTTGATACTGATTTTGCAGGGATGCGCGCGATTTTGGCAACAACGGCCTCTATTTCTTTGACGCCAATAATTTTTTTGCGTTTGCTTTCAGGCAAAAGCATTTGTGCTGCACCCGCCTCATCAATAACGTCGATTGCTTTATCTGGAAGCTTTCGATCACCAATATAACGGCTTGAAAGTTCAACCGCCGATTTGATTGCATCATTTGTGAATTTCACGCTATGATGGCTTTCATAAGATGGTTTTAGGCCATTTAGAATTTTGATTGCATCATCGATTGATGGTTCATTAACATCAATTTTTTGGAAGCGGCGCACTAAGGCGCGGTCTTTTTCAAAATGCTGTTTATATTCTTTAAACGTGGTTGAACCCATGCATCGCAAAGAACCATTTTGCAACGCAGGTTTCAAAAGATTTGACGCATCCATTGCGCCGCCCGATGTTGCGCCCGCGCCAATTATGGTGTGAATTTCATCAATGAATAAAACCGCATGTGGAATTGCCGCCAAGTCTTTTAAAACTTGTTTCAATCTTTCCTCAAAATCGCCGCGATAACGCGTTCCCGCCAATAATGCGCCCATATCAAGGGAGAAAATGGTGGCATCAAGTAATATTTGCGGAACATCACCTTCAACAATTTTGCGCGCCAAACCTTCGGCAATGGCGGTTTTACCAACGCCAGGGTCACCAACCAATAAAGGGTTGTTTTTTTGGCGACGGCAAAGAATTTGAATTGCACGCTCTACTTCTGCCTCGCGGCCAATTAATGGGTCGACTTCGCCCGTCATGGCCTTTTCATTTAGGTCAACACAATAATTAGTTAGTGAATCAGGGTTTGATTTCTCTTTATTGGCATCATCGGCGCGGAATAAATCTTCTTCTTGCTCTTCATCAGCGCCGCGAATACGTCTTTGCTCTGTAAAGCCTGCACGTTTTGAAATACCGTGGGAAATGAAATTTACAACATCATAACGCGTAATATCTTGTTCTTGTAAAAAGAAAACCGCATTGCTCTCACGCTCAGAAAACATTGCAACCAGAACATTGGCGGCGGTAACTTTTTTGCGCCCCGAACTATCAACATGGGAGACAGCGCGTTGAATTACACGTTGAAAACCTGCGGTTGGACGGGCATTTTGAACACGATCATTCACAATATCGCGCAATTGATGATCGATATATGAAACTAAATCTGCGCGTAAACGCTCAAATTCGGCACCACACGCAGTAAGCACTTCGATGGCATCTTCATCATCAAGGATTGCAAGTAATAAATGCTCTAAAGTGGCGAATTCATGCTGCCTTTCATTGGCATAACCAACCGCGCGCTCCAAAGTTTGTTCAAGGTTTCGTGAAAATGTTGGCACTTTTAAATTCCTTTGTTACGCTTGTTTATAAATCGCTACTTTAAAAAATCATTCTTTCTCCATCACACATTGTAACGGATGTTCGTTGCGCCTTGCCAAATCTGCGACAAGCGCAACCTTGGTTTCGGCGACTTCATAAGTAAAAATCCCACACACACCAACGCCAGATTGATGTACGTTAAGCATTATACGTGTCGCATCCTCAAGCGATTTGTTAAAATATTGCTCAAGGACATAAACAACAAATTCCATTGGCGTATAATCATCATTTAAAAGCAGAACTTTATAATTTGATGGCCTTTTGGTTTTTGTGACAGGTTTGGTCGCCGCCACAATCGTGGACTTAGACCCGCCATCATCAGACGAACCATTTTTATGGGCAGTATTTATATTCAACCAATTCATCATTTTCATATTAGATAGGAATTCGATTTAATTTTGAATAGAGCTTGAGCATAATTTTTCACATATAACATTATTTTTTGATTAAAATTATTTCAATCAAGCCAAATTTAGAAATAAAAAAGGCCCATAGCATCGCCATGGGCCATTATTGGGATAAACCCAAGGGAGAGACTATTATTCAGCAGCAGCTTTGAATTTGCTCATTAATTCATTTGCGCGCTCAGAAACTGGTTTCACTGCATCTTTAGAAGTTGAAGTAAGGATTTCAGAGATTTTGTTGAAATCAGCAACCCAATTAGCAATTGCAGTTTTTGCATATTCAGATTGAATTTCTGCAGCATCTTTTAAAGTTGTTACTGAACCAAGAGTTTTTGCAACTTCAAGACCTTTTTCAAAAGCAGCTTTTGAATGTTGTGATGCAATAGCTGCAACTTCATTCATTGCTTTACCAAGGATTTGAGTTGATTGAACAACTGCTTCTACATTAGCTTGGCTTTGGCTTGAAGCTTCTGATAAATTTGTAGTCAATTTTTCAACGCCTTCTTTGAAATTTTTCAAAGTAGCTTCTTTTACAGTTTCGAAATTCTCAATCATGTCTAACTCCTAAATCTTATTATTTGGACAGGCTTTTACCGTGTTCGCAGGTGCAATATAATATCCCGCACATGCGTTGTCAAGATATTTTTTGTGCACTGCACAAAAAATATTGATAAAAATTAATGCAGTTAGAAAGCATTTATTAAACATATATAGGCCAAAATAGTGTATAGTGTGATTATAGTTTGATTTAATTGACTATTTTTTTGGCACATATGAAAATGTGCATCACGTAAACGCAAAATGCTTGTTAAAGTGCCCTATTGATTTATTGCTTTATTGATGTTCAAATGAATGTTGGAGTGCCAAATTGACCAAAAGAGATCTTTCATTGACAGCTTCTGTTACTAAAAAAAATAGTATTGCATCGTTTGGAACCTTCGCTTTATGCCTAAGTTTTATCTCCAGCAGTGCATTTGCAGCCCCAAAGAAAGCAGAAATTGTTGTTGATGCCGATACTGGTCGTGTTTTGTATGAAGACATGGCAACACAAAAGCGCCACCCTGCATCAATCACAAAGGTTATGACGCTTTATCTTTTGTTTGATGCAATCGAAAGCGGTCAAATAAGCCTTGATGATCGAATTGTTTTTTCGAAATACGCTTCTATCCAAAGCCCAACCAAATTAGGAATTCGCGCGGGTGATTCGATTGATGTTGAAACCGCTATTTTATCTTTGGTTATTAATTCATCAAATGACACTGCGGTTGCTGTTGCTGAAAGACTTGGCGGAACCGAAAAAGATTTTACCGATAAAATGAATGCCAAAGCGCTTCAAATTGGAATGATAAGCACAAATTTTGCCAATGCCTCTGGCCTTCCAAATCCTAATAATATTTCTACCGCCGAAGATTTGGCGAAACTTGCAATTGCAATTCGCCGCGATTTCCCACGCCAATATCATTGGTTCGCCCGCGAAACTTTTAGTTATAATGGGCGCTTATACCGCAATCACAATCATTTGGTTGGCAAGGTAGACGGCGTTGATGGTTTGAAAACAGGTTTAACGCGCGCATCGGGTTATAATTTGGCGGCAACTACTACGCGTAATGGTCATCATATTGTTACGGTCGTCCTTGGTGGAAATACGTGGAAAGCCCGTGATGCACGTGTCGAACAATTAATTGAAACTGCATATAATCAAATTGGCGTTGGTAAAACGCAAATGGCATATCAAGATGCCTATGAAGAGCAATATTATAATTCGCGCGATAATGCAGACGCACAGGCACTATTTGTTGACAATAATTTTGGCAAACCACAATCGGGCGAAGTCAAACTTAATGTAAATTTTGCGCAATTAGAAAATACAAAAAAAGCCTTTGCCCCACCACAAGAAATCAAATTCGAGGGTGCACAAAATCTTAGCGATAATGAAGAAGACGAAGAAACAACACGCGTCGAAACTTCAAACAATACAAAATTAGCCTCTAACCAAGAAGCGGTTAAAGTTAATTTTGAAAAAAATGTTGTAAATGTTGAAAAGCCAATTGAAAAATTGCCACCACAACCAGTACAACAAGATGTAATTCAAGCCGTAAACCTTCCTGAATTCACAATTCCAGAAGTTAAAGGCGAAGCCAAAGAAAACAATGTTCAACTTGCTGAAAATCAAACTGAAATTCATGCAATAACCACATCACAATCAAGCGCGGTTAAAGTTAATTTTGATGACCTACCTGCCGATTTGAAAAAAATTATCGCCGATGAAGAAGCGCAAAAATCCGAAGAAAGGCATCTTGCAGAAGAAAGAATTCATCTTGCGAAAATTGAACATCAAAAACAATTAGCACTTAAAAAAACCAAAGAAGCTGAGGCTAAAAAACTTGCTGATGCCAAGGCAAAACAAGAACGCGCAATAGCGGCAAAAGTTGAAGATGAACGCCAATTGGCGCTTTTAAATGCGCGTGGCAACGTTGTTGTTCAGGTTGGTGCATTTAAACAAAAAGATGATGCGCAATTTGCACTTACAAAATTTGCCAAAAACTTCCCATCATTTGCGAAAAAAGAAGTTTCATCAACCAAAACCGATAGTGGAACATGGTTTCGTGTTCGCTTCTCTGGCATGGCAATTGGCGCGGCAAATAAAGCATGTGGAATTGTCACACGTAATGGCGGCGTTTGCCAAATAATCTCTAAATAGCGATATTTTCGCCATGAAAATTGATAAATTTGTTTTATCCATGCTTGTGGCGGTTTTATTATCTTTTTTAGCGCCATGGCTTGGTGCCAAAAACTCACCATTACATTTATCATTGGTCACAAAATGGGGTGTTGCGCTTGTGTTTTTTTTGCATGGGGCGAATTTATCGCTTGATGCAATTAAATCGGGTGCATCAAATTGGCGGCTTCATTTATTTATCCAAAGCTGCACCTTTATTTTATACCCATTAATCGGGTTTGCATTTTTCTATTTGGCCAAAGATTTTGTATCATTTCCGGTTCGATTGGGTTTTTTCTATTTATGTGCCCTATCATCAACCATTTCATCATCTGTGACACTTACAGGAATTGGAAAAGGTAATGTCGCGGGCGCAGTTTTTGATGCCACGATTTCAGGCATATTAGGGATTTTTATAACGCCTTTTTTGGTATCAATAATAATGCAAGATGCAAATCTTGGACATTTTGATATCAAAAATGCGATTTTTGATGTTGCCAAAACGCTTTTATTGCCATTTGTTTTGGGGCAAATTTCCCGCCCAATCATATTAAAGCCAATCACTAAGCATAAAAAAATAATTGGATTTGTTGATAAAAGTGTTTTGGTATTAATTGTTTTTGTGGCGTTTTGTAATGCAAATTACGATAAAATCTGGGCAAAAATCGCGCCATTCGAAATTATAATCATATTGATTTCAATAATTTCATTATTAGCCTTTGTATTATTTGTAACCATCGAAGCCGCAAAAATATTTGGCTTTTCCCATCAAGATAAAGTTGCAGGTGTTTTTTGCGGGGTTACAAAAAGCCTTGCTAATGGTGCGCCGATTGCGGCAATTCTTTTTGCTTCAAGCCCATATTTGGGAATAATATTAATCCCAATTATGATTTATCACCAAAGCCAATTAATCGCCTGTAGTATATTGGCAGGGAAATGGGGCGCAAATAAATCAATTTCTAATTGATAATATGAATAGATTTAACGCTTTTTGCATTGCAATTTGCGCATCTTCTTTGATATTCCATTCGTTAAAATGTCTATCAACCCACATACGGGCAACACCATAAACAAAAGCACGGGCAACAAATATTAAATCATCTGTATCCAATTTTTCATTCAATATCCCTTGCTCTTTTGCCTTTTGGATAAGGCGTATCATTATAATTCTTATATTTTCATTTTGCTCAACCAATTGTTTTGATGAATTAAAGTCGATTAAATTGCGTGAACTTATGATTTGAAAATGGGTTGGGTTATTTAATGCCCAATTTAAATAAGCATTTCCAAGCGCGTGAAAAGTATCGATTGGATCTTCATTGCCTTCATTCTTAATTTGGTCTTGGATTGCATTCGTAAGCCGTGTCATCGCCTGCTCTGCGACCGCAGTTAATAATGCAGTTTTATTTTTAAAATGTCGAAATGGTGCACCGGGTGAAACTTTTGCACGTTTTGCAACTTCACGAACTGAAAGCTGTTCCACACCATTTTCTTCTATTAATGAAACAGTTACCGCAAGCAATGTTTCAATAAGATTACCGTGGTGATAACTATTTTTATCGGGATTATTATCTGAAATCATCATTTATTTTATCACATTTAAAATTTTGTAACATAAATATATCCCTCTTGACACAAATACCTCATAATGTAATCACTGTTTACATTATGAGGTATAAATATGAATAGTAAAAATCAAGTTTCTAGTGATTGGCGATTAATCAGTTTAATAAGTTTGGCATTGATTGCATTGGCAGGTTTTGTTTTTTCTCAAAATCAAAATGAAATTGATGGCATACGCGCAATTATAAGATTAACCGCAAGGACATCATTGACCTTATTTTTAATCGCATTTGTTGCCTCAAGTCTTTTCAAACTATTTCCAAATGATTTAACAAAATGGATTTTAAACCATCGCCGTGCATTTGGGCTTTCATTTGTTGTTTCACATTTAATGCATGCAATCGCCATTTATCTTTTGGCAAAGCTTGATTTTACTTTGTTCAAGCAGCTAACAAATATCGTTTCTTATGTAGCGGGTGGCTCGTGCTATTTGGTGATTATATTATTAGGAATAACATCATTTCACCCCGTAAGAAGGCTTATGGCGCCGCAAACATGGGCGAAAATACACACTTTTGGGGTGTGGTATATTTGGTTATTTTTTCTTATAAATTTTGGAAAACGCGCGCCACATAATCCAATATATATAATTGCAATAATTCCAATAATTATCGCATTATCAATCCGCCTAATCGCAAAACGAAAATTAGTTGGAACCAATAAAGTCGATGAAATTACTTAAGCCAGATGAATTGCGTTTGAATAATTCGGTATATCCACAATTTGTACATGAAAATGCGGTAAATCTTTTATTAGAAACATCGAAAAACCGCGATAAAGCACCACCACTTGTCGAAATTTCTTCTTTTTCATAATCATGATTGCCGCATTTTACACATGTAAATTGATTTGCCATTGCTTACTCCCACTCAATAGTTCCCGGCGGTTTGCTTGTAATATCGTAAGTAACGCGATTAATGCCCTTAACTTCATTTACGATACGGGTTGAAACGCGGCCTAAGAAACTCATTTCAAATGGGTAGAAGTCGGCGGTCATGCCGTCTGTGGAATTTACGGCGCGAAGTGCACAAACATAATCATAAGTGCGCCCATCGCCCATAACACCAACGGTTTTGACCGGCAAAAGAACCGTAAAAGCTTGCCAGATTTTATCATAAAGACCTGCATTACGGATTTCTTCAAGATAAATCACATCAGCTTTGCGCAAGATTTCGCATTTTTCGCGTGTTACTTCGCCAGGGATACGAATTGCCAAGCCAGGGCCCGGGAATGGGTGGCGCGATACGAATTGGTGATTAAGGCCAAGTTCTTCGCCCAATGCCCGCACTTCATCTTTGAATAAGTCGCGTAATGGCTCAAGAAGTTTCATATTCATACGCTCTGGAAGGCCGCCAACATTGTGGTGGCTTTTGATTGTAACCGATGGGCCGCCATCGAATGAAACGCTTTCGATAACATCGGGATACAATGTTCCCTGTGCCAAAAATTCAGCGCCGCCAATGCTCTTTGCTTTATCTTCGAAAACATCAATGAAAAGCTTGCCAATGGTTTTGCGTTTGATTTCAGGGTCAGTAACGCCCGCCAATGCACCCAAAAACCTATCCGATTCATCGGCGTGAATAAGTGGGATATTATAATGATTGCGGAATAAATCGACCACCTGCTCGGCCTCACCTGCGCGCATAAGGCCGTGATCAACGAATACGCAGGTTAATTGGTCGCCAATTGCTTCGTGGATTAAAACTGCGGCAACCGATGAATCAACACCGCCAGAAAGGCCGCAAATAACTTTTGATGCGCCAACTTGTTCGCGGATTTTGGCAATTG
>JAPUEP010000145.1 GCA_027492515.1 Hyphomonadaceae bacterium | reverse complement strand
TCGCTCACGCGCATCTGCTAATTTTACCTTCTTTTCACTGCCAATTCCGACATCCCTGCGCCGTCCATCCTTCTGAACTCGACAAATCCAAGAGCGCGAACCAGTCTTGCTGACAACAAGATACAAACCATCCCCATCACCATATCGACCAGTTTCAGTAAGTGATTTCATAATAGTTAAATTTAGCTTACCCATTTTACCCACATCC
Organism: Hyphomonadaceae bacterium; assembly: GCA_027492515.1. GTDB lineage: Bacteria > Pseudomonadota > Alphaproteobacteria > Caulobacterales > Aquidulcibacteraceae > Pseudaquidulcibacter. The sequence goes on along the minus strand of JAPUEP010000145.1, from coordinate 11,755 downwards.
TTACCCACACTTAACGTGCAATTGAATGAAATCGGATGCAATGAGATGCAACAGCAAATCGACAAAAGCTCCCGATTACCAGGCACTTTTAGCATATTTTGAAATGTAATGAAATAGGTAAGTGGCGGAGACGGAGGGATTCGAACCCTCGGTAGCCTTTTGGACTACGCTCATTTAGCAAACGAGTGCCTTCAGCCTCTCGGCCACGTCTCCAGCGCGTTGCTTTGTTATACGATGTGATGGCTTATGCCAAGATGTTCAATCAGGTCAATTGCACAAAATATTGGTTCCAACATCATTAATGCAGTTAAATTAAACTGCATTAACCTGATTGATACTTAAAAATGATAAAATGCAATCTATTGGAGAATGATAAAAATGAATAAAGCCAATAGTGCAGCACCTATTTTCAAGACATTGGGCAATGTACACGCACGAACAGCAGCGCGCGGCGCACGTTTTTTCCGTTCAAGTTTTGGTTATGGGTTGGAAATCGTTGATATAATTGTAATCGTTTTGGTGGTTGCCATAAGCCTTAGAATTTATATTGCCGATAGATTATTATCGGCATCTTTGGCAATTACTTTGCCTATGGCTTGTGCCGCGCTTGGCCTTTGGTGGGTTATGCGTGAGAATAATCTTTATAGTTTTTCGCAATTCCCAAAGGCTTCGAAACATTTTTTCAAAACAATTGGCGCAACATTAATTGCGTGCCTTTTAAATACAATATTGGCGCTAATGATTTCGCAAATTTCAGCAAGGCCATGGACAGAATGCGTAAGTGAGGCTTTGTTCATAACAATTGTTGCAGGTCTATTTTTAAGCATCACACATTATATTGCCGCCCATTTGGTAAACGAATTGGGTAAAGATGGCGCTTTTTCAATGAATGTTGTTATTGTTGGCGCAACAGATCAGGCAAAAAAACTTATTGAAAACAAACAAAGTAAGGGTGACATCAATTTCCTTGGTATTTTTGATGACAGATTGGGGCGCGCACCAAAATCAATAAATAACGTGCCAGTAATTGGCGATCTTGAGGCTTTGATGCATTGGGAAAATCTTCCAAGTATTGATAGGGTTGTTATAACTGTTTCATCTGCGGCGCAAAAACGCGTTGTTCAATTGGTTGAAAAACTGCGTGCTATGCCAAATAAATTGGTTCTTGCGATTGATATGCAGGGCTTTGATTGCGATGGCACAACAATCGGGCGCCTTGGCGGAACCCCTGTTGCATATGTTTCAGGAACACCAGAGGATGCACGCCGCGCATTTTGGAAACGGGTTCAAGATTTAGTTATCGCATCAATTGCCTTGGTGCTTCTAAGCCCGATTTTAGCAATTACGGCGATTGCAATTAAACTTGAATCCAAAGGGCCAATATTCTTTAAACAGCCGCGTCATGGCTTTAATAATCAATCATTTTTGTGTTGGAAATTCCGTTCTATGCGGGCTGAATTAAGTGATTATAAAGCGGCACAACAAGTAACAAAAGATGATCCACGCGTTACAAAAGTTGGCAAATTTATTCGCAAAACTTCAATTGATGAGCTGCCACAATTATTCAATGTATTAATGGGCGATATGTCATTGGTTGGCCCAAGACCACACGCGATTGGCATGAAAACTGGCGACACTGAAAGTGAGAAGCTGGTTTCTGATTATGCGCATCGCCATCGTATTAAACCTGGCATAACTGGCTGGGCGGCAATTCATGGTTCACGCGGGCCAGTGCATACACCAGAAGAAGTTGCCGAACGAATTCGCCTTGATACTGAATATATTGATAATTCAAGTTTTTGGATGGATATATATATAATTGTGATGACAATACCTTCGCTTTTGGGTGATAAGGCGACGATTAGGTAATGTTATTCAAGCATCTATTGGCATATTTACTTCCAAACCTTGCACAAGTGATTGCAAGTTTTGGAACGGTTTTTATCCTTACGCGATATTTATCAAGTGAGGGTTATGGTCTTTTCAATGATGTTTTCATTAAAATGACCATATTCCATTATATTTTCTTCACATGGGCGGAGGCTGCAGCAGGGCGCTTTTTTGCCAATGCACGTGAAGAAAATAATGTTGCCAATCATTTTAAAACCATTTTTGTTGCTTATTTTGCAAACTGCTTTTTATTCACATTGGTAGTTATTGGCTATTTGTTGGTTTCGCCATCTGATGAAATTACGCGCAACGCACTTGCCGCCGCATTTGCAGGTTCGATAATACGTACATTATTAAAAATTGCCTTTGAAACCCGCCGAATGAATTTGCAGGCAATGCGCTATGCAATTGTTGATGGGTTTCACATTATTTTTGGCTTTATTTTAACCGCGATTTCCGTTGTCTTTTTGGGCTTCAAACAAGATGGCCCATTCATTGCAACCCTTATTGCGGGCATGTGCGCGCTTGGGCTTGAATTACCTGATTTAATTAAATCTGCAAATGGTGGAAAGTTTGATAAAAAGCTTGCTATTTCTTATATAAAATTTGGCTATCCTATTTCTTTGAATTTGATTGCGGCCGCCATTTTATATACTGGTGATAGATTAATCATGGGCCCGCTTTTGGGACCAGCGCAAGTTGGTATTTATTCGGCAGGCTATCAAGTAGCGGCACGAATTATGGATACTTTTTTCCTTTATGTTTCGTCGGCAACTTTCCCATTATTGGTAAATGCATTCGAAAGTAAGGATAAAGAATGGTTTGAAAATACCGCAAAACATAATTTTGCCCTAAGGGTTGGTCTTGGCGCACCAATTGCAATCGGAATTGCATTAGTTGCGCACCCATTATGCGAAATCCTTATTGGCCCAAGCATGCGTGAAGAAGCGGCAAAAATCGCGCCATATATAGCCGTCGCCAGCCTTATATTGGGTGTAAGTGATTATTTCGCCGATGCCTTCATGTTATCAAAACATGTGTTTGAACGCACAATTTTAATGCTTTTCCCCGTTGTTTTGAACATAGCGCTTAATTTTATTCTATTACCAAAACTTGGAATAAATGGGGCGATTGTGGCAACCATTGTTGCTTATATTGTTTCACTAACACTTATGTATTGGCGCGGGTCAAAACGTGTTAAATTGCCGGTTCCGTTTGATGAAATATTCAAAATAATAATTTCACTTATTGTAATGTCTATTGGCGTTTTATTAGTTCCAAATTGGGGTGCATTCATTGAATTAATTGCAAAAGCAATTGTGGGTGCTTCGATTTACGGTGCGATGGCTTATTGGTTAGATTTTGCCAATGCGCGCGAAATGGCAAATAATATTATTCACAAATTAAGGAGGGCGTAATGGAAAAAGCAAATATATACACAAACCAAAACTTTCCATGCAAAACGCCGATTAAATTATCAATTGTAACGCCAATCTATAAAAATGATCCAAGCCCGTTACTTGCGAAAATAACTGAAGAGATAAATAATTCGAAATTTGGAAAAAATATTGAATTGATTTGCGTTGATGATGGTTCAAAGTCACCGCAATTAATTGAAAATATCAAATCGCATTTGGATAAAATATCAATCGCGGCAAAACTTGTGGCTTTTGTTGAAAATCAAGGCCGTTCGGCGGCACGTAATGCATTAATTGAAAACTCTAATGGCGCTTTCCTTTTGTTTTTAGATAGTGATATGCTGCCTGATTGCCCAAATTTCATCGCTAAATGGCTTGATTTCATTGATAATAGTGAGCCGACAATTGCCTATGGTGGTTTTTCTACGGCGCAAATTGAGGATAATAAGGATCTTGCACTTGCCAAGGAATTGGCGGGGCATACTGATTGCCTTTCTGCGATGGAACGTAATGAACGTGGCCCACTTGCTGTTGCCACCTCAAACCTTTTGGTGCGCCGCGATATTGTGCAGGCTGTGCCATTTGATTGTGGTTTTAAAGGCTGGGGTTGGGAAGATGTTGATTGGGCCTTACGCGCCCATCAGGCCAAATTTGCCATTGTCCATTTTGAAAATTCTGCCACGCATTTAGGTTTGGATGTCCCCGAAGTTTTATTGGATAAACTTGCACAAGCGGGCCCGAATTTTCGCCATATCGCAATGCGCCACCCGCAAATGCTTAAACTTCAAAGCACAAAAGCGGCAAGGTTTATTGCAAGATTACCGTTTTTGGTTTCCTTTGCCCCTGCCCTTAAATATTTGATTTTGGAAACTAATTTACCAATAAAATTAAAGGCTAATTTGGCGCGTTTATGGCGCGCCACACATGCGGCAAAATCTATTTTGCAAAAAAATTAATTTTTTCGGCTTGGGATTAGGCCGATAATGTTTGAAGCAAATAAAAATATCAAAATTGCCCAATTATATTCAATTGATGGGAAATTTGCCAAAACTAATGCAAGAAATCCAAATATTGCAATTACAATTGATGGCCTATTCTTGGCGTTTAAAATCGCAACTAATGCGGCAAAGAATACAAAAAACACGCCAAGCAAAATCCCAATAAGCCCAAGCCCATCAATTAAATAGGTTTGAATATTACCCTGCCCCAAACCATATCCATTACCGATTAATGATTTAAGTGAAAAATCGCCAAGAATTTGTGCAACATATTCAAAACCTTGTTGCCCAAAACCCAAAACTAAAAAAGTTGCCAATAATACCAATACACCAATAGAGCCTGAGATTGATATTATTTCACCATTATTAAGTCTTGAGAAAAATATTACGCAATAAGCGCCCGCAATTGCAATTAATGCACTTATTCCCATAATATCTTGGTTTAAAAGAACAATTGCACCGCAAAATAACACGATAGGTGCGTAAAAAAGCGCGTATTTTGTATTAGAAGACATCGCCCAAAATGCACACACCAAACAATAAGCTATTTCAAAATTACTTGGCGCAAGCATTTGGGCGCTTGAAAATTTGCTTATCGACAAAAGCATTTGGGCAATTAGCAAACTAAAGGAAGAAATAAGCGCAATATTGGCTAATTTACTTTCGCCAAAGCGCAAACCAAGTGCGGTTGCAAAACTTATTATAAGGCCAAGATAAATTGTTGATTTGATAGTTTGCGCCTTATCGATTGACCAAAAAATCGACAAAGCCGCCGCGCCAATCATAATGAAAAGGAAAGCAAAACGATGAATAATCCTTGCCATTAATTCCCATTTGACGGCAATTCCAACAAAGCCCAAACTAAATATTGCCGCTTGCAACAAATCAAAAGTGTTTGGATTTGACAAAATTCTTGATGATGGAAGGAATAAAGACGCGATTTCCCAAAATCTTGGGCTAAAAAAATATATGATTAAAACGCTAAATAATATATCAAGTGAATCAAGGCCAAATGCACCCTTATTATAAGAAGCCGCAATCCTTGCGCGCCCATATAAATTATTGGCAGATTTTACATTTTGACGCATTAATATTCATTCCGTGAAATATATAAATACTTGTTGGCGTGGTTCGCCCAAGATTTCAATATTGATAACGCAATAATATTATTTTCAGACAACACCCACCGAATGTGAATTATTGACCATTATTGCACCAAGGCAATTGCCACCCCTTTGCAAAATCTCATCGCGAAGGGCCGCAACATCTTGGGCATCGCTACTTACTGAATCTATAACTAATACAATTCCATCCATATCAGAAATAAGAGCAAGGCCAGCGCGCGAAATATCAACGCTTGGCGCATCAACAATTACCATATCAATTGAATTACGAAGCGCGGCCCAATATTCTGGCATTGGGCCAATTTGGATTGATTGATTATTCAATAATTTATCGCGGCGAAAACGACTTACAAATAATTTTGATTGATCAATTCGCCCAGCAACCAATAGGCTTGAAAGGTCAACATTTTGATTGGCAGGGCTTAAGCGCCAAAATGGCTTTTGCCCAAAAGTCATATCATATGGCCCGCTTATATTTGCGCCAGTTTTGGTGAATTCATTATATTGGCCATTATTGAAAAAATCTAAATCCAATAACCAAACTGCTTTATTGGCACGGTTTTGCGCAATTTGGGCAAAATTACGCGCGCAAAATGATGCGCTATCGCCAATACCAACGCCCAAGAACATAACGCTTGCCCCGCCAAATTTGGCGACGCTTTGCAATGCCGTCCAGACATTATTTAATTCTTGAACCTGAGAATCCATATTTTAAAGATAATTCTTATGCCTGTATTTGAAAAGTATCCAATGGCTTTTAAATTGATTCACTTATCTATTGATAGTGGCTAATACTGGAATACCCAAAGAGCGACCAACCGATTTTGAAGTTGGGAAGCTAGAACGTGATAATACGCGTATTAAACCTGCCACCAAGCCACAGAATAAACCAAATAAAATTGCACCCATTGCAACAAATTTTTTCAAGCTTGAACCTTTGGTTGGAACAACTGCGTGTTCGATAACGCGAATATTGTCATTTGAAAGTGCGTTTAATTTGCTTTGTGCACTGGCGGCAAGTTCACGGCTTGAGAATTGTTTTACTTGCTCTTCTAAAACGGCTTTTTTGCGCATTAAATCTTCGTATTGCGGGCGAATTTGCGCGATTTGCATTGCGCGTGCTTCAAGTTGATTTACTTGGTCTTGCAAGATTTTTTCGCGGTCTTGTGATGCCACAACTTCGGCATTATTGCGTGCCCTATCAGTTGCTAAACTATCACGCACAGGATTAGGGCCAATTTTAACATTGCCTGCATTTTTACCTTGTGGTGAATTTATAACATTTTCTAAAGCGTCAATTCTGCGGCGCATATCCTGCACTGGTTGGCTTTGTTCGGTATATTTAGTTAGTAATTCTGCCAATTGCTGTTGCAATTCGATAAGGCGTTTTGAATTATCGCTTTCGAAGCTAAGGCGAACTTCACTTGGCTCTTTTGCATAATAAGCATTTGTAGAAGAAAAACGACCTTGTGCCTCTGTACGGCGTGAAATTGTCGCTAATAATTCTTGACGTGTTGTTGCAAGTAAATTTTGATTGGCTGTTCTTTCAGATTCATAATCTGACATATGATTTTCAACCAAAAAATTATTAATTTGCGCTTGGACTGCGTCTAATTCTTTTGCAAATTCAGCCGCTTGACCGCCCAAACCTTGTGAACGATCTTCGAATAGAACTTTACGGCGATATACAAGATATTCTTCAATTAATTTATTCAATGTATCGGCGGCAACTTGTGGATCTTTATTGGTAAAACCAAGTTTTATTACTGTTGTATTTGGGGTTGAAAAACTTGAAAAATCTTGGCGCATTGCATCAACACCAACATTAAACTTTTGCTCTGGCGTATTTGGGCCTGAACTTACAACTAAATCTTTAGGGTCATAAACACGATCAAGGCCAATTGCCCTCAATGCATTGGCACGCACTTGCGCAGATGAAAGAATTTCAATTTCAGATTGGACAATTTCTTCTTGCTTTGGGGTTTGTCCCTGCCCTACTTCACCAACAGTTGGGCTGTAAACATATTCTTGACCAATTAGCACTGAGATGCGTGCCTCGGCGTCATATTTTTTCTTGAAAGTAAATGAAAACGCAATTCCAAGTAAGGCAACAATTGAAAAAACTGCCGCCATCAACCAAATTTCGCGACCCAAAAGGCTTAACCAATCACCCAAACTTAATTGTGGGCGCGATGAAGCCGCCGCAAATTGTCCCTGATTATTTTGGTTATTGTAAGGATAATTCATTTTACTCGATGCATCTTATTGATTCGCCCATTCTGGGTTTATAAATTGATAGTGTGTTAAGGATTAACGATTAGTTTAAGATTTAAAAAATTAACTGATTTTTAGGCAAAAAAAGCCATTAGATGTTTGTACTTATTCGCATCAGGAGTTAGCAAAATGCTAAAGAGAGTTTTTGGTCTGTTTATGATTGTATCTTTTACAGGCTGTACATCGAATTCTATTTATTCAGGCCTTGGGCATGAAGCGCGCACTTTTGCTACACCGCACCCAACACAAACCCAAAATTTTCCAACCCAACCCCCATTCCCATCATGGGAAGATACAGACGAGCCTTATCGTTTTTACCCAGGGGACGAAATTGAATTAAGTGTTTTGGGTGCCCCTGAATTAAGTAAAAATATGATTGTTGCCCCTGATGGGCGAATTACACCAAATCTTATCGGCTCTTTAATGGTTGCGGATAGAACAGCAGATGAAATCAAGTCACAAATTGAAAATAAATATGCAAGCCAATTAAGAAATCCAACAGTAAATATCGCCCCAAAAACATTTGCATCACAAAAAATCTTTGTGGGCGGCGAAGTTGCGCGCCCTGGTATTTATGAACTTAATGGCGAAATTGATCCTTTAAATGCAATCATTCTTGCGGGCGGCTTTATGAATAGCGCCAAACGTGAAGAAGTTGTGGTTTTAAGGCGTGGCGCAGGTGGACAGCCTTTCATGCGTGTATTTGATTTAAAAACTGTTTTTGCACAAGAAAATGGCTTTGCAAATATGCCACGTTTAAGAAGGTTTGATGTGGTTTGGGTTCCACGCTCAAGGGTTTCCGAAGTTGGGCTATTCACCCAACAATTCTTAAAAGACGCATTGCCAATCACACTTGGGTTTAATTATTCACTTGGTGGGCGTTATTAGATTTGCGAACAAATTAATTCGCCAATTTCTTTTCTAAGGCCAATAATACCACTATCAAAATGGCGGCTTGGGTGAACGCGATTGGTTAATAATGACCATGCAATTTCACGTTCTGGATCAATCCAAATACCTGTTCCTGTAAACCCCGTATGACCGATTGTATTTGCCGAACACTTTTGCCCGCCAGACCAATTTTCATATTTAATTTCAAAGCCTAAGGAACGTTGGCTTGTTCTTGGTTCAAATAGTTTTTTATTGATTTCTTGTGGTAATAATTTTGAATTTAAAATATCAAAGCCAAAATCAAGAACATTATCAATATTACCAAAAAGCCCCGCATGACCCGAAGCGCCGCCAAATGAATAGGCGTTTTCATCATGAACTTCGCCGCAAATAATCCTATCACGCCATGTGCAGAATTCTGTTGCGGCAGTCTCTAGTGGGTTTGGTGAAAATGTTGTGCCGCGCGGGGTTATTTGTTCAATTAGTGGGGTTTTACGCACGCGCTCTAATAAAATGCCAAGCATAAGGAAATTAATATCCGAATATCTTGGCTCAAAATGCGCCCATTCGCGTTGCAAAATATAGGCGCGCATTGTTGTTGGATTTAATCCAAGCGAATAAATAGGCTCAACGGCAGGGAAAAAAGTTTGATGCGTAAGGCATTGTTCAATTGTGATATTACGTTCACTTGCCGTCATATCATATTGACGCAAATCAGGAATATGTTTCGCCAAAGTGTCATCAAGGGCAAGATTGCCCTTTGCGACTTCTTCTAAAATTGCAATTGTTGTGAACATGACCTTGGTAACAGATGCAAGGTCGAACATGGTTTCACGGTTTAATTTGCGTGAAATCGGGGAAATTTGTGCATGACCGCCAAAAGCGAGTGCCCTTTCCCCATTTTTATTTATTATTCCGAATTGCGCACCCGGGATTTTACCCGATGAAATTGATGCAGCAATTGGTTTGAACGCGTTTTCAATAATTTCTTGCATAAATTATATTGGCGCAAAATCGCCATAAAAAGCAAGCATTTAGTTTTTAACGTGGTTCAACCAATCGCGTGCAGCTTTTTGTGCAGCAGAAATTTGATTTTCAGTCATGATTTCAGCAAGTTCACGACGACGATCGCGTGCTTCTACCATACCTTTAAGTGCTGCAAGGTTAAACCATTTATGTGCTTCGATTAAATCCATTTCAACTTCTGCACCAGTTGAAAACTTAAGACCGTTTTCAAAAAGTTCATTTGGTTCAACTTGCATTTCTAATACTGCTACTGACATTTTCTTTTCCTTTTAATCCACCAATTTACCCACTTGCTACCAAGCGATTTTATTTTTTTAAGAACAAGTTTTCTTGTTTCTATAAATGCATTGTGATGGGTGATAGTGAATCAAAAGTTTTCAAGTGGTTTATAATTGGTAAAAAACAGTAGTTTTTCAGTTAATTAGTGGTGAATCAAATTGAAACGATTCAATCTATGTAAAGATTCATTACGCTTATCTTACTACGGGATTCATATTTAGATAAGAAAATACCGCCTTTGGTTGCAAAAGCGGTATTTGTTTATTTTTAATCTAATTGGGCAAAAAATAATAATATTCCTGCTGGGTCTATAACCAAGCTTACAATTGCACCAGATGCAATTGTAAACTCAATTTTACAAGTCAATTAAATTCTATATGTATATTACACTATTTACGATAAATTTTATGTTTTTGATTTACTATTGAGTAAGGCATAGCAATTAGTTCACAAAGAACAAAAATGGATTTGATTTTAAAATGGAAAAAGACGAAGAAGTTGATGCAATTGGCCTTTTATCACAAAACTTAGACGTTGACTTAATTGTCGATCTTGAAGACCTTTCTATAATAGAAGCCGTCGCCAAAACAGAGGCTGCATTAAAAAACTCAAAAGTGAATAAAATTTGGTTCAAATTTCCACTGGCAAACCAAAGTGGCAATCACACCTTGTTTCACCCAATCGGAAGTTATTTACGCGATAAATTAAAGGCACGCGAAATAGTGCGTGCAATGCCAGCACAAAGCGGCGGTTGGATTGCAAGATTACGATAATCGCGACCATTTCACGCACCCACTTTAACAATAATTCCAAATAATTTAAAGGATAAGAAACGAATGCTGCAAGAGGAAGTTAAGATGGATTCAATAATCCCACCCGTTTCGATGAAAACCTTTGAACAAGACCCCAATGCTTTTGCCCAAGAATTAGGTAAATGGTTTGAAACTTATGGTTTCGCCGTTGTGGCAGATCATGGCGTTGACCAAAACATTATTGACGGCACAGTTGCACGCGCCAAAGAATTTTTCGCACTTCCAACAGACACAAAGAAAAAATATAAAATCGAGGGGCTTGCAGGTGCGCGCGGCTATACACCTTTTGGCGTTGAAACCGCCAAAGATCACCAGATTGCCGATTTAAAAGAATTTTGGCACGCGGGGCGTGAATTACCAAAAGACCATAAATATGCCAACCTTATGATGCCAAATGTTGATGTGCCAGAGGTTGATGGCTGGTCTGAATATGTTGATGGCATGTTTAATGGCTTTGACCAATTGGGAAAGAAAATCCTTAAAGCCGTTGCAATATATTTAAAGCTCGACCCTGATTTCTTTGCTGATAAGGTTAATGAAGGCAATTCAATCCTTCGCCTTTTGCATTATCCACCAGTTGGTGAAGACGCAACACCAGGGGCAATTCGCGCAGGTGCACATGGCGATATTAATGTTATCACATTATTATTGGGCGCCGATGAGCCAGGCCTTCAACTTTTGGACAAAGAAGGTAATTGGCAAAATGTAATGGCGCCAAAAGGCTGTTTGGCAATCAATGTTGGCGATATGCTTGCACGTCTTACAAATGATAAATTGCCATCATCAATCCACCGCGTAATCAACCCTCAGCCAGAACGCGCAAGATTTTCACGCATTTCAACGCCTTTCTTCCTTCATTTCAACCCTGATTATATGATTGAAGGTCTGCCAAATTGCGGTGAGTCAAAATATGAGCCAATTTCTGCCCAAGGCTTCCTTGAGCAAAGGTTGAAAGAAATCAAATTGATGTAGGTTTTAGTGCTTCATTTTCATTAGATATGACAATGCATCTTTGGAAGATTGAAAATTAGGGTCAATTTTCA
>JAPUEP010000144.1 GCA_027492515.1 Hyphomonadaceae bacterium | reverse complement strand
ATACCAAACAGCGGCAACATTCGGATCGCATTCATTATATGAGCAATCATAAGGCGTGCATCCTGCTTGGGCTTTTTCAACTTTATTTGCATACGAGCTGCCACGCTTATTCATCGGCTTAATAAAGTTTGCATATTTCACAGCATTACGCGGCGCCAAATAACCATCCATCTGATCAGGCGGCGGCGGAGGCGGCGGCGGTGGAGGCGGCGGTGGTGGAGGTGGCGGCGGCGGCGGTGGCGGACCTGGTGGCGGTGGCGGTGGCGACGGCGGCGGTGGTCCTGGCGGAGGCGGCGGTGGTGGTGGCGGAGATGGCGGCGGCGGGCATGACATACATGTCGCCGTAACGTGACGCAAAGGCTGTATCCAATTCGAATTATCTAAATTTGGTGCATATAATGCATCCCATTTCATACCAGATTGTGGGCTATCGTCTGCGGTTTGGCTTTCATTATTACCAGAAATACAACCGCGCCAGCCAACAGGTGCGAATTGAGAGGTTAAAGTTGCCGCATTTTGGTTGATTTCGCCATTGCGGTTTAAAGTAGATGAAGGAAGGCTTCTTGATCCATAATCGGCGACACTTGCGGTTGAACCTGCGCTTCTGTCCCATGCTGCTGGCGATTCGGATAATATGTTAACTGTTGAGGCAAATGGAACGATTGATATTCTAAGTGCACCAGGGGTAGTAGTATTATCAAAAGAGCGATTTACAAAGTTTTTCGCCTCATTGCGCAATATTGTAAAGCGTGATTCAGAACGACCATCTAAAGAAAACATAGAGCCAGTATTATCAAGCACCATTGCGATTTCTACATATTGGTTTGCACCTGCTGTTGCTACTGAAACTGCGTGAATTGGAATAGATGCAATTGCACTTCCGCCTTGATTTAAGGCAAATACACCGCCGATCATTGTGGTCGAATCGGCATCGGCTACAAATCTCAATGAATCATCACTATCCCATGTGATTGTATATCTTATATTTGTTGCAAGGCCCGCAAGCTGTACTTTATTGGCATTAAAGCTTTTTGCGGCGGCATCTTCACCTGCGGCATGTGCAGTTGCTGTGTCTGCGCGTGTTGCACTTTCTGCCTTTTTACCTGCCAAAGCTGCTGCATCGGCAATAGAATCCAATTTGGCTTTAACATCATTTAAATGGATTAATTCAACTGTGGCGCCAATTAATATTGCCGCACCCGCAGCAACAGCCGCAAAAATCAAAGCGACAGAACCGCTTGTGTTTTTCAGTTTGGACTTCAAATTATTATTTTTCATTTTTGCCCCAAAAATATACCGCAAATATATGATATCGGCTTTATTATAGGCATTATGAGGTTAAGTTATTATGAAAATTTTACATAATTAAAATTATACCTTTTAAATCAAAGGCTTTAAGCCAAAATGGGAACCCCCTTTCACGAAGAAAGGGGGTAATTTTTGCATTTGGGATAATATAGTCGGTCAAAAGGCACCACTTCAGAGGGGCTGGGGGGCTAGTGAGAAACTAAAGCGATGGATATCTCTCTTAACCGACAAGTGGAATATCTCACCACATAATGTTCGAGAAAAGACCAAAATGTGTCAAAAAAAAGGCAAAACCTTAAGAATTCGTATGGATAATTTAAAGTTGCAAAACTAGGTTAATTACATGCTATAAATTATAATTTAAAAAGGCTTACACAAATTGTGTAAGCCTTTTTAATATATTGATTTAAAAGCGAAAAAAAAATTACAAACCTAAAGCAATTTTTACCGCTTCATAAGTAATTTCGCCATTTTTAACATTAAGACCTTGTGCAAGACCTGCATCATCTGCCAATGCTTTTTCAACACCTTTGTTTGCAAGTGCAAGCATATAAGGCGCAGTTACCGCATTTAAGGCATAGGTTGATGTTAAAGGCGCAGCACCCGGCATATTGGCAACGCAATAATGAACAACGCCATCAACAACATAAGTTGGCTCTGAGTGGGTTGTTGGTTTTGAAGTTTCAAAACAGCCGCCTTGGTCGATTGAAATATCAACAAGAACCGCGCCATCTTTCATTTTTGGCAACATGGCTTTTGTAACCAATTTAGGGGCAGATGCACCAGGAATAAGAACCGCACCAATTACCAAATCCGCTTCATAGCACGCAGCCTCAACCGCATCTGGTGTTGACATAAGGGTTTTTACCGCGCCATTAAACATTTTATCAATCGCAACCAAGGCTGCTTTTGAGCGGTCAAAAACAGTAACATCGGCGCGCATACCATGTGCAATTTCCGCCGCATTTGTGCCTGCAACACCTGCACCAAGAACAACAACTTTAGCAGGCGCAACACCAGGGACACCGCCCATTAAACGTCCAAGTCCACCTTGTGGTTTCAAAAGGCAATGCGCACCAACTTGTGATGCCATGCGCCCTGCAACCTCACTCATTGGGGCAAGAAGTGGAAGACCGCCATCTTTGCCAACTACAGTTTCATATGCAATCGCAGTACAGCCTGATTTCATCAATGCTTTTGCTTGTTCTGGATCTGGGGCAAGGTGAAGATAGGTGAATAGAATATGGTGTGGTTTTAAACGCGCACATTCAATTGGTTGTGGCTCTTTAACTTTTACAATCATCGTAGCTGCTTCAAAAACTGCATCAGCGTCAGGCAAGATTTTTGCGCCAACTTTGATAAATTCTTCGTCTTTAACCCCAATTCCAAGGCCAGCATTAGTTTCAACAAAAACTTCATGACCTGCTTGAACCAATTGTGAAACTGTTCCAGGGGTTGCGCCCACGCGATTTTCTTGTGGTTTAATTTCTTTAGGCACACCAATTTTCATTTTACATCTCCCTATGAGAAAATTTTACTGTGAGAAAATTTTCATGAGATTATAATGAATTTTGCGGCGGTTCTTGTTCAAATATATTGACAAAGTAGTTAAAAATGGTGGAAAGCATCATTATTGATGGGAAAAACAATGGAAATTGTTGATATTGATAAAAATGACCGCGCAATCCTTCGCCATTTGCAGAAAAATGGGCGTATAAGTGTTGCTGCACTTGCTAACATTTTATCTGTTTCTGAAAGTGCGTGCCGTAGAAGGCTTGAAAGGCTTGAAGAAAGCGGAATAATCAAAAATTATTCTTGCGAAATTGATGCGCAAAAACTTGGGTTTAGCCTTAATGTTTTTGTTTCAATCTCGCTTGGCGGGCAGGCAGATAAAGATCTTACAAAATTTGAACAGGCGGTTCGCGCCGCCCCTGAAATTCTTGAATGCTGGCTTATGACTGGTGAGGATGATTATTTATTGCGCATTGGCGCGCGCGATATTGCCGATTTGGAACGTATTCACCGCGAAGTTTTAACCAAGCTTCCAAATGTTACGCGCGTTAATACGGCAATTGCCATGCGGGCTGTAAAAGATGCCAAAAGCGTTGCAATATAGGCTTATTCAGCGCTTCCCCAATTAACAATTAAAATGTTTAAATCATTCTTTGGTTCAAAATTTTTCTTTTTGACTTCAAATTGTGTTGGTGAAATTTTCTTTACGCCAGACATACAAAAACTAATTAATTTATCCGGCGCACCCTTATCAACGACAAGGCGAAAATCCTTAATTGGCCCTTTCCAATTTGCGCCAGAGCTTAAAACATAACCAAGCCATGTTTCGCTATAAAAGGTCATTGTTTCATCATCTTTTTTTGGATTACTGTTTTCACGCGCATCAAAAGCGTCCAAAAATTGTTTGTCTATGCAATATTTTTTTTGCGTAAATTCTTTGAAAAAACTATCTTTATATTCGCGTGAGGCTTTGCT
Organism: Hyphomonadaceae bacterium; assembly: GCA_027492515.1. Classification (GTDB taxonomy): domain Bacteria; phylum Pseudomonadota; class Alphaproteobacteria; order Caulobacterales; family Aquidulcibacteraceae; genus Pseudaquidulcibacter. The sequence continues at coordinate 8,362 of JAPUEP010000144.1, read as the reverse complement.
TAATCCGCCGCCAACGCTTCCGCCCGCTAATGGTTTGTAGGTGTGAATTACTTCAACACTTTTATTGGCAGGGAACACTTGTTCGCGAATAATATTTGTTTGTGCTGACCATAATGGAACATATTTATAATAGGCATTTTTATCGTATTTAACCATTTTATCGGCAATAAGTTTTTTTACAATTGCGGGGTCAGTTTTTGATAATTTTTCAGTGATTAATTCAAGCTGACCAACCCAATCAATTGGAAGGCCAATGGATTTAATTCTTTGCGTTACATCTTGCCCATTGAATTTTGCAATTACTTCTTGGCTAAGGTTTAAGGGGGCGCCATTAAAAATAGTTTTAAATTGAAGATCATTATAATCAGGATAATTGGCATCTTCCCAATATTCTTTATCAACATCATATGGAATTGCGGGCAAAGGAAAAGAAACAAGGATTTTTTGTTCTTTAGAAGAATGATTGGTAAATTTATATTTTACACGCACCAAATCGGCGGAAATATATAAATCCTCAGAATCAAGGGAGATGTCTTGATTAGCCTTTAACTTTAATCCGCCGACAGCAAATTCAGCCTCACTATCGTTTGCAAAACCATTGGCAGGTAAAACAATCGCAGCAATTGAAAAACATAAAGACAATAATTTTATTTTCATATCTCACCTTTTATTTTTTAATAATCAATTTGTAAAAAATAAGCTAGAAAATAATTTAAATGCCCAAAACAATTTAGCCGCCAATGAATATCACAGGCGGCTTAAATTCAGTAATGATAAGATTATTAGCGGATAGCTAGTAAACCTTCACGTTGCGCACGTTTGCGCTGAAGTTTACGAGTACGGCGAACAGCCTCAGCTTGTTCACGCGCCTTTTTCTCAGAAGGCTTTTCGAAATGATTGCGACGTTTCATTTCGCGGAATGTGCCTTCACGCTGCATTTTCTTTTTAAGTGCTTTTAACGCCTGATCAACGTTATTTTCACGCACGATAATCTGAACCAGGATACTTCTCCCACTAAACTAATCATTGTCTGAAATAAATAAGATGGGGCGCTATACATAAATGTAGCCTATCTGTCTATACTTGAATCAGCGCAACCTGCACAAAAGGGCAAAAATTTAACATTAATATATAATATTCGTGGGCATTTGGTGGTTTTTTGGTAATATGATGCCGAAGGTTTTGCTTCCATATTTTACAAAAATCTATATCATAAGAATATGGAAAAAAGTATTTTCGATAATAAAAGCGAACTTTTACAAAATTTTTTGGGCCTATCCGTTTTTAATGGACTAAGTGATCAATCTTTATTGATGGCGGGGCGTGAAATGGGTCTTAATGAAGGCCAAATTTCAATCATTGCACCAAATGGCCCGGTTTCTATGGTTGATTATTGGTTTTCACTTGCCGATGAATTCATGGTTCAAGCCCTAAATACACGCCAAGGTTTGAAAATCCGTGAAAAGGCAACTTTGGCAATTCGTTCACGCCTTGAATATTTTTCTTCAAATAAAGAGGCTTTTCGTAAAGCAATTGCGCTTTTGGCGCTTCCGACCAATTCATTACGTGCGCTTTCAATCGGTAATCGTTTTTCTGATTTGGCGTGGCGCACCTTTGGCGATAAATCGACGGATTTTAATTATTATTCAAAACGCGCCATGCTTCTCGCAACTGATATTGCAACTGCGGCTTATTTCTTGGGTGATGAAAGTGATGAACACCAAGATACATGGGCATTTTTAGACAGGCGCATTGAAAATATAATGCAAATCGAAAAAACCAAATTTGAAATAAAGAAATTTACCGCAAACCTACCCGACCCAATCCCTTTTTTAGCAAAATTAAGATATGGCGCTAAACCTGAGGTTTAATCAATTTCGTTACATGCCCCATTTTGCGCACAGATTTAATTTCGCTTTTGCCATAATCATGGGGATAGGTGTTGGGGGTTTTTAGAAGCTCGGGAATTGAAAGAATTTCATCGCCCAAAAGATTTTGCATTTCGATTTTTGGTGCACATAAATCCGTTTTACCAAGTGTTAGACCGCATATTGCGCGTATATGATTGCTAAATTGGCTTGTGGCAACGCCCTCAATGGTCCAATGGCCTGAATTGTGAACGCGCGGGGCAATTTCATTGACGATTATTTCATCGCCAACAAATAATTCAACCGCCAATGTGCCAACATAATTTAATTCATTGGCAATTTTTGCGCCAATTTCTTGCGCCTTTTTAATTTGGCTCTCGTTTAAAGGTGCGGGCACAATACATGTGCGCAAAATACCATTTTCATGGATATTTTGTGAATTGGGGTAAAAAACAATCTGCCCATCAATTGCACGGGTTAGGATTATTGAAGTTTCAAAATCAAATTTAACAAAACCTTCAATAATCGCAGGGTTTTGACCAATTTCATCCCATGCTTTTTGTGCATCATTTGGGGATTTTATAACAAATTGGCCTTTGCCATCATAACCCATGCGGCGGGTTTTTAATATGCATGGCGTGCCTGCCTTTGTTATTGCATCATTCAAATCTTCAATTGAATTGACTTCAAAAAATGGTGCGCAATCAAGATTACAGTTTTTGATAAAAGTTTTTTCAACCAATCTATCTTGCGTTAATTCAAGTGATTTTGAATTAGGGTATAAATTGGCATTTTCTTCAATTATTCGCGCCGCATTAATTGGAATATTTTCAAATTCAAATGTAACAACATCACAATTTTGTGCAAATTCAGTAAGTGAATTTATATCATCATAATCGGCGCAAATATGGGTGTTGGAAACTAATGAAGCGGGGCAATTATTTTGGGGTTCATAAATTTCGGTTTTAAAACCCAAATTATATGCCGCAAGCGCAAGCATTCGCCCCAATTGTCCGCCGCCAATAATGCCAATTTTTGCGCCGCGTTTAAGCATTAATCAATTGGGCTTTCTTTTACAGAATTGGTTTGTGCCGCGCGAAAATCTTCAAGGCGGTTTGATAGATCATCATCCATTAATGCCAAAACAGATGCCGCCAAAATCGCCGCATTTCCCGCGCCTGCTTTGCCAATGGCCAATGTTCCAACGGGAATACCCTTTGGCATTTGCACAATCGATAATAAACTATCTTTGCCCGAAAGTGCCGCCGATTGAACCGGAACCCCAAAAACTGGAAGGCTTGTTAAAGCAGCAACCATACCTGGCAAATGCGCCGCGCCACCAGCGCCAGCGATAATTACCTTAAGGCCGCGCGATTTTGCCGATTTGGCATATTCAAACATACGCTCTGGCGTGCGATGGGCGGAAACAATTTTGGCTTCATAAGGAATTTTCAATTCATCCAAAATATTGGCCGCTTCCTTCATGGTCTCCCAATCTGATTGTGAACCCATAATTAAGCCAACAAGATTCTCAGGCATTTAACACCCCGCACAAAACGCCGCTATTAAAGGAAAAAAGCGAAAATTCAAGCTATATTGCCTCAATTTTGCCAAGAAATAACAATAGAGGATTCATTGGTAAACCAAATATTAACAAAATCACACAAGGATTGTTAATGTAAACTATTGTGGCAATATGAAAGCAATCGACTTTAATTCCTCTCCACTTATCAAACAATCTTTGGCGCGCGCCAAGGCAAAGAATGATAGTGCCCAATTATTAAAGCTTGAAGCCACACAAAGCCAAACCCCTAATTATAAAGATGAAATTGGCGAAATCCTTAATTTACACGGCATTCCACAAGATGAAATGACCCCAATGGTTAAGGCGGCATTAGATAGCCTTATGGATGAAGTGCGCCTTTTACGGTCTGAGCGCGTGCGCCTTATGGATTCCTTGCGAAATGCAGAATCGCTTGCGGATACTGATTCTTTATCAGGGGTTTTCAATGCGCGCGCATTCTTGCGTGAAATGGGGCGTATTATGTCTTTTGGTCAAAGATATGATATTCCATCATCACTTTTATTCTTTGATTTAAATGGATTTAAAGGCGTTAATGATAGTTTTGGTCATGCGGCGGGTGATTTGATTATCCAAAATTTTGCCAAAACCCTAAAAGAAAATATTCGCGAATCTGATATTGTTGGGCGCGTTGGCGGTGATGAATTTGCAATCCTTCTTGCCAAAGCCAATGAACAAGAGGCCGAGGCAAAATCTGCGCAATTAAAATCTGCGATTGCGGCAATTCGTATTCCATTTAATGGGCGGGTTTTAACAACCGATGCCACAATTGGCGTTTATGCAATTGATAATAAAGACACCCCGCAATCGGCTTTAAGTGCCGCAGATGAAGCGATGTATCAGGGCAAAATAAACGCAAGAATACAGATTTTATAAAGATTAAATATTTCTCACGAGACTTTTTACACATCACCCCTTAAACTTGCCATAATTAGTTCCTAAATATCGAACAACGATATTTATGACTATTCCGCTCGGGAATTAAAAACAATTCGGGGATTGAAATGGCAAGTACTTCTTTAACATTATCATTAGGGCCAGAATTAGGGCTGCAAAGATATTTGTCTGAAATCCGTAAATTCCCAATGCTTGAAAAAGATGAAGAATTCATGCTTGCCAAACGTTGGCGCGAACATGAAGATCCACAGGCCGCAGAACGCCTTGTGACGTCCCACCTTCGCCTTGTTGCAAAAATGGCAATGGGTTATCGTGGCTATGGCCTTCCAATTGCTGAAGTGATTTCAGAGGGCAATATCGGCCTTATGCAGGCGGTTAAAAAGTTTGACCCTGATAAAGGCTTCCGTCTTGCAACTTATGCAATGTGGTGGATTAGGGCATCAATCCAAGAATATGTTTTGCGCACTTGGTCATTGGTTAAAATGGGCACAACTGCGGCACAAAAGAAATTATTCTTCAATTTGCGCCGTATGAAACAAAAAATGCAAGCCATTGAAGAGGGCGAATTGCGCCCTGACCAAGTTGATGAGATAGCCACTAAATTGGGGGTTTCGGAAACCGAGGTTATCAATATGAACCGCAGGCTTTCTGGCCCTGATGCATCATTAAATGTGCAAATCGGCGGCGAAGAAGGTTCAGGTGAATGGCAAGATTGGTTGGCTTCTGATGAAGAAAGCGCAGAAACAACTTTGGGCCAATCCGAAGAATATGATGCACGTATGGCGCTTTTGAATACTGCAATGGCGCGCCTTAATGAGCGTGAGCAAAAAATCATCCGTGAGCGTCGCCTTAAAGAAGACCCAACAACTCTTGAAGATTTAGCCGATGAATTTGGTGTTTCGCGTGAGCGCATCCGCCAAATCGAAGTTCGCGCATTTGAAAAACTTCAAGAAGCCATGAAAGCTTTGGCACTTGAAAAAGGTTTGATTGAGGCCGCATAATATATTTGAATTTTGCGCCTAATGGTGCGATTGGAAAATATGCGTTTCGCCCAAATTCAACTTGCTATGCCTTTTAATGAGGGTTTTGATTATTCAATTCCTGACGATATCGATGTTGACATTGGTAACTTTGTGGCGATTCCGCTTGGTAACCAGAAGAAAATTGGCGTTATCTGGGGTTTTGACGAACCTGAAACCAAAATTGAAAAAATAAAGCCAATAATTGCCAAATTGGATATTCCAAAACTATCAAATGAAATAATGCAATTAATTGATTGGGTTTCACGTTATTTGGTTGTTTATCGCGGCTCAATTTTGGGGCAAGTTTTAAGACCTTATGAAGCGCTTTTGGACGGGCCATTTATAAATCACATTTCAATGGGTGAAAAACCAATTGAGAAACTGACTGCGCAACGCCAAAAAATTATGGATTTGGTTTCATCACCCGATTATTCGCCATTAACCCGCCAAGAATTAAGCGCACAATCACAAATATCAATTGCCACAATTACGCAATTATTGAAATCGGGAAATTTAAAAGAAATCAAAACCAATGCCGATTTACCATTCGATTCGATAAAGCTTGATGGTAAACCCGCCGAATTAAACCCCCAACAAGAAGCCGCCAAAAATGCCATTGCAAAAGCAAATGGATTTGCGCCTTTTTTGCTTGATGGCGTCACAGGTTCAGGCAAAACCGAGGTTTATCTTGAAGCTATTGCCGATATCCTAGGCCATGATAAAAATGCCCAAATATTGATTCTTCTGCCCGAAATATCGCTAACCCAAGCGGTTATATCGCGTATTGAACAAAGGTTTGGTGCGCGGCCTGTTGAATGGCATAATGAAATCCCAATGCCGCAAAAGCGCCGTGCATGGCGAATGATAAATAATGGTAGTGCGCAAATTGTTATAGGTGCGCGTTCGGCAATTTTTCTTCCGTTTCAGAATTTGAAAATGATTATTGTCGATGAAGAACATGACACATCTTACAAGCAAGATGATGGATTGCGTTATCATGCGCGTGATTTGGCGGTGGTTCGGGCAAAATTTGCGAATGCACGTGTAGTTTTGGCATCGGCAACCCCATCTTTGGAAACACGAAATAATGCCAAAACCAATAAATATGGGCATTTATTACTTACCAATCGCTTTGGTGCAGCAGTTTTGCCAAATATCGAATTGGTCAATTTAAAAGAATATCCGCCGCCAAAAGACAAATGGCTTTCACCATTAATGATAGAGGCCATTGCCGATTCGCTTTCACGCAAGGAACAGGCACTTTTGTTTTTAAATCGCCGTGGTTATGCACCCGTGGTTTTATGTAAAAGATGCGGGCATCGGATGATGTCGCCAAACTCGGCGTCTTGGTTGGTTGAACATAGATTTTCGGGGCGCTTGGTTTGCCATCTAACAGGGTATTCAATTAAAAAGCCAATCAATTGCCCTGAATGTAATGGCTATGACACCCTAACCTCAATCGGCCCAGGCATTGAGCGTATCGCAGTTGAAGCCAAAGAATTATTTCCCAATGCGCGTATAGAGGTTTTTTCATCCGATACCGCCGCATCCCCCGCCCAAGTTCGCGAAATTATCGCGCGTATGGAAAAGGGCGAGATTGATATAATTATCGGCACACAAATCGTTGCCAAAGGACATAATTTTCCTAACCTTACCTTTGTTGGCGTGGTTGATGGCGATTTAGGTTTAAAGGGCGGGGATCCACGCGCGGGGGAGCGAACCTATCAAATCCTTACCCAAGTTGCGGGGCGTGCGGGTCGAAGTGGGCTTAAGGGTAAAGCGATGATACAGACTTTTTACCCCGAAAATGATGCCTTTGTGGCTTTATTGAATAATGACCGCGACAGCTTTCTTGATATAGAAACCCAAATGCGGGCGATGGCGGGTCTGCCGCCCTTTGGGCGCTTGGCATCTTTGCAATTAATGGCAAAGGATGAAGCTGCCTTAAGTGAGGCCAAAGATATTGTGAATAATGCGCTTATTAATGCCGATGGCATAGAGATTTGGGGCCCTGCGCCGCCGCCAATTGCCCTTATACGTGGTTGGCATAGATTAAGATATTTGGTGCGCGCCGAAAAAAATGTTGATTTATCGGCTTTTATCCTTGCATGGCGCAAAAGAATTAAGCTTGCGCCATCCATAAGGCTCATAATTGACATCGAGCCCTATAGCTTTTTGTAAAATCGTGATTAAGTATGGGCAAAATTTGGGGTTTTGAATGGAAAATTTCTTTCATTGGATATCGGATCCAGCACATTGGGTTTCGCTTCTAACGCTTACATTCCTAGAAGTTGTTTTGGGAATTGATAATTTGCTTTTTGTTTCGATTGCGGTTTCAAAATTAAAAGGCAAACAAAGAACACAGGCATCAAATATCGGTGTTTGGGGCGCGATGTTATTGCGCATCCTTATGCTTGGTGGAATTTTCTGGATAATTTCATTGGGCGCAAATGCGCTTTTCACGCTTCCACAATTTTACGGCGATATCGCAGGTCACGGCGATGCCCATGCAATTAAAGAGGCAATGGAAGTTACAATAAAAGACCTTATCTTAATCGGCGGTGGTCTTTTCCTTTTGTATAAAGCCACCGAAGAAATTCACGCATCTGTTGAAGGAACAGGGCATGAAGAGGGTGAAGCCAAAACCAATTTCAAAGCTGTTGTCATGCAATTGGCCTTTATTAATATCGTATTCTCAATGGACAGCGTTATTACCGCCGTTGGTATGACCGATATTTTGGGAATTATGATTTTGGCGGTTATTCTTTCAACCTTTGTTATGGCGGTTGCGGCAAAACCATTGACCGAATTTGTTGAACGCCACCCAACAATCAAAACCCTTGCATTGGCCTTTATTTTGTTAGTTGGTGTCGCACTTGTTGCCGATGGTTTAGGTTTCCATATTCCGCGCGGCTTCTTATATTTCTCATTGGCATTTTCAATGGGTGTGGAGCTTATCAACATTAGGCAGCGCAAAAAATCAGATAAACACT
>JAPUEP010000143.1:4572-12187 GCA_027492515.1 Hyphomonadaceae bacterium | reverse complement strand
TGGTGATGCTATTCTTACTAATCAAAATGGTAATAACTTAACGCCGACAGCTGTAGTTGCAAACAACAAATATACAGATGTTTTGCCAAGCATGAACCTATCTTTTGATCTTACAAAAAATATGAAATTAAGAGTTGGTGTTGCTAAACAAATGGCAAGACCGCGCCCTGATGATTTGCGTGCAAATACTGCTGCTGGCCTATCAACACTTTCAACAGTGGAAATTCAAGCACTTGGGCTTCCACCTGTACCGACAAATCCAACGGACGCCGACCAATATTACAAATATTCAGGGAGCGGTGGAAACCCTTACTTGAGACCATGGCGTGATACTTCTTATGACTTATCATACGAATGGTATTTGAAACGTCACAGTATGATTGCTTTGGCGGGTTTCTATAAGAAAATAGATACTTATATTTACACACAAACTATTGATTTTGATTTCTCGTCTGTACCAAATCCATTGAATAGGAAAATTCCTGTAACAATTGGCAAGCTTACTACGCCACAAAATGGTGAAGGTGGTTGGATTAAAGGTTTTGAATTCCAAGCTAAACTTGATTTTGGTGACTTTATGCCAATTTTGGATGGTTTTGGTTTTGATGGTTCTTATTCTCGTAACTTCACTAACATCCATCCAAATGGGCCAGGGTCAAGTGCTACGCTTCCAGGTTTCTCAGGTATTGCACGTTCTTTAACTGCATATTATGAGAAAAATGGCTTCTCTGCACGTATCTCTGAACGTTGGCGCTCTGCTTCACGTTCTGACGTTGCAGGTTTGTTTGCTACAAGAACATTCACCCAGATTATGCCTGATACACAAGTTGATGCACAACTTGGGTATAAGTTCCCTGAAGGCAAGTTCAATGGATTGTCTGTATTGTTACAAGCAACTAACCTAACCAATGCTCCTTATAGAACAGGTGCGGGTTTTGCAGCAGATGGTAACTACCTTCCTGAGACATATGAAAAATATGGCGCAAGATATATTCTAGGCGTTTCATACAAATTCTAATCTTCCTCCGAATAAACCTTGGCTCTATTTCCTTCCGGCGGGGCCAAGGTTTTCTTAGAAAGAAAAGACTGATTAAATCAGCGAAACTTCATTTATTTGAAAACTAGTCATCTGCCTTTTTGGTTTTCCCCAGTTACTCAACTGAAAAGGCAGTTGTATTTTCCCACAAATTACAACTTGTATAATCAATCAAGGAGCCTTTAATGGCAAAACTACAAGAAATGACCCGCAAAAAATCTAATTATAAAAATAACATTGCAAGAATAGCCGTCATTTCGCTCTTAGCATTGCAATTTGGCTTTATTAGTCAAAGTGTAAGTGCAAAACCAACAACTCAAACACAATTAAAAGATTGGCCCAAAATTAATAGCCCAATCAAAAGCGATGCAGCGTCAGAAGCTAAAATAAAATCAATACTAAGCACAATGACTTTGCGTCAAAAAATCGGCCAAATGACACAAGCCGAAATACGTTATATTACGCCAAAAGAAGTTCAAGAATATTATATTGGTTCTGTACTTAATGGCGGCGGCGCATGGCCTTCAATGAATAAACATGCAAGCCTAAATGATTGGGTTGCCTTATCGGATGCTTTTTATGATGCATCTATGAAAACTGATATGAAAAACCCAATACCAATCATTTGGGGTATTGATGCAGTTCATGGAAATAATAATGTTTATGGCGCAACAATTTATCCGCACAACATTGGCCTTGGCGCTGCGCATGATGCCAAATTAGTTGGCGAAATTGGTGCTGCAACTGCGCGGGCAGTTCGTGCAACTGGTATTCAATGGGCATTTGCGCCAACTTTGGCGGTGGTTCAAAACCAAAGATGGGGAAGAACTTATGAAAGTTTTTCAAACAACCCATATCAAGTTCGTGAATATGGCTATGAATACATAAAAGGCCTTCAAGGCGATTTAAAACAAGATGGAACAGTTCTTGGATCTGCTAAACATTATATGGGTGATGGCGGAACAAAAGATGGCATAAACGAAGGACAAAACCATTCTTCACGTCTTGAGATGATGAATAAACACGCCCAAGGTTTTTACGGCGCTTTGTCTGCTGGCGTGCAAAATATTATGGCAACCTATAATTCATGGGATAATAGTGCGCTTGGTGATACTGCTGGCAAAATTCATGGAAATCATGAATTATTGACCACCGCTTTGAAGGAAAAAATGGGCTTTGAGGGTTTTGTTGTTTCTGATTGGAACGGCATTGCCCAAGTAAAAGGGTGCGCCAATGATCATTGCCCACAATCAATCAATGCGGGTGTTGATATGGTTATGGTTCCAGAAGACTGGAAAGCCTTTATTTCCAACACTGAAAAAGATGTTGTTGAAGGGCGCATCCCAATGAGCCGTATTGATGATGCGGTTACAAGAATATTACGTGTTAAAATGCAAATGGGGCTTTGGGATATAAAACCATCGCAATCAAAATTTGCTGGTAAAATTGATACAGCAGCGGATCAAGAATTGGCGCGCCGCGCGGTTCGCAAATCTGTTGTTCTTTTGAAAAATAACAAAAATATATTGCCTTTGGCGCCGAACAAAAAAGTTTTGGTAATTGGCAATAGTGCCGATAATATTTCAAACCAAACTGGCGGTTGGTCTGTTACATGGCAGGGAACTGAAAACACAAATGAAGATTTCCCAAATGCAACATCACTTTTAAAAGCAATAAAAGCGCAAATTGGCGAAGGTAATGTGACCTATTCAATTGATGGAAAAGGCGTTGATCCAAAAGATTATAGCGCAATTATCGCAATTGTTGGCGAAACCCCTTATGCAGAAACCAAGGGCGATTTACGTTTGCCTGCGCCATTATCATATTCATCACGCTTTGGCGATGAAATTGCAAATATTGAGCGTTTGAAAGGTAAGGGAACACCAATCATAAGCGTTCTTTATTCAGGCCGCACACTTTATACAAATGACCTTATAAATGCATCTGATGCATTTGTTGCAGCATTCCTTCCAGGAACAGAAGCGCAGGGCATAAGTGACCTATTATTCAAAGGCAAAGATGGCAAAATCAAATATGATTTTAGTGCAAAATTGTCATTCCCATGGCCGTCAAATGCCTGCCCACCAGCGACAAATGAGCCTTATGGTAATTACAAGCCTTTATTCAACGCAAATTATGGATTAACTTATTCGCAAAAAAGAAATCTCGGCAAATTGAAACTTGATACACGGGAAACTTGCCAAAAATAAAGGGCATAAAATGCAAAGCGAGGAAAAGTTCAAAGTTGTAATCGTTGGCGGTGGCAGTGCTGGCTGGATGAGTGCTTGTGCATTATCGCGGATTACAGGTGGAAGAATTGATATTACTTTAATTGAGTCAAACGAAATTCCAACAATAGGTGTTGGAGAAGCTACAATACCTGCGATTAAAATCTTTAATCAATTGATACAACTTGACGAAGACGAATTTATAAAAGCTACTCAAGCAACCTTCAAACTTGGAATAAAGTTTAAAGACTGGCATAAAATTGGTGCTACTTATGATCATGGATTTGGTGTAATTGGTCGAGAATTAGAGTTTTTACCACTATATCAATATTGGCTAAAATTGCATCTTAGTGGCAAAGAAAAATCACCAATTGGCGCTTTTTCGATTAATACTGTCGCTCCTAATCATAATAAATTTATGCGTCCAGAGCTTACAATGCAGGATAGCCCACTGTCAGAAATAGCCTATGCATTTCATTTTGACGCCGGACTTTATGCAAAATACTTAAGAAAACTGTCCGAAGAGCGAAAAGTAAAAAGAATTGAAGGAAATGTAACAAAAGTCAATTTGTTAGAAAATGGTTTTATAAGCTCTGTCGAAGTTGATAATGAAAAAACCGTATCTGGTGATTTATTTATAGATTGCACAGGATTTAAAGGGCTTTTGATAGAAGAAGCACTTAAAACAGGTTATGAAAATTGGGGAAAATGGCTTAAAGTAGACCGTGCAGTAGCGGTTCCATGTGAATCTTCAAAAACATTTCCACCATACACACTTTCAACGGCATTAGGGTCTGGTTGGCAATGGAGAATTCCTTTGCAGCACAGAACGGGAAATGGGCATGTTTATTCTTCGGCCTATATTGATGATGACGCCGCAGAACAAGTTTTACTTTCTGGCCTTGAAGGTAAAGCGCGTGCAAACCCACTTAAATTAAGATTTACATTGGGAAAACGTAAAAAACTTTGGAATAAAAATTGTGTTGCAATTGGGTTGTCAGGTGGCTTCTTAGAGCCGTTGGAATCAACAGGCTTGCACATGATTCAGTCATCGATAATAAGATTAATTCGCCTTTTTCCAGATAAAGAATTTAGGCAAGCAAACATCGATGAGTATAATAAGCAAGGCGAATTTGAATTTGAAAGAATTCGTGATTTTATAATTTTACATTATACAGCAACAATTCGTGATGATACAGAGTTTTGGCGCGATGTACGCAAGACCCCAATTCCAGATTCTTTAAATAATAAAATTGAACTATTTCGGGCGAATGGTCGTGTTTTCCACGAAAATAATGAGCTTTTCACACCTGAAAGTTGGATACAAGTAATGATTGGTCAAGGCATCATTCCAGATAATTACGACCCAATGGTCAAAATAAAATCCGATGATGAAATTCGTGATTTCCTAAATAATACCCAGAAAGTAATAGAAAAATGCGTGAATGTAATGCCGACGCAAAAAGATTTCATAGAGAAATTTTGCAAAGCACCAGCAATTTAAAAGCTTTTTCGATAATTAGTCTTTTTGCCGCAATCGCCACATTAGGCGGCTGCCAAACAAACACTAATAAAGCCCCCGTATCTGTTGTTGCAATTGCGGCAAAAAATGCTGATTCATATATTACAAGTGATGATAAAACGTCATTGCTAAAAGCGCAGCCGCAAATTGCCCCTGCTGATAAATCTAATTCTGACATGATTATCAAAATTGATAATAGTCAAAGATTTCAAACCTATATTGGCGTTGGCGCAGCAATCACAGATGCAAGTGCGTTTTTGATAAATGAAAAGCTTAGCGGAAAAGCCCGCAAAGACCTTATGCAGGAGCTTTTTTCAAAAGATGGTTTAAATCTTTCTTTCACGCGTTTAACTATTGGCGCATCTGATTTTTCGCAAACCCATTATAGCCTTAATGATATGCCAAAAGGGCAAACAGATGTTGGTTTGAAAAACTTTAATCTTGATGCAATGCCAAAATCTGTTTTGCCAATTGCAAAAATGGCAAAGCAAATAAATCCGCAATTAAAATTTATGGCCACACCTTGGAGTGCGCCGGGTTGGATGAAAACCACGGATTCATTAATTGGCGGCTCTCTAAAGCCTGAATTTTATCAAGCTAATGCAGATTATTTGGTAAAATATGCCGACGAAATGCGAAAAAACGGCATTAATATTGACTTTTTAAGCATTCAAAATGAACCGCATTATACTGGTGCTGATTATCCCGGAATGATTGTAAATCATGATGAGCGCGCAAAATTTGTAAAAGAAAACCTTGGCCCAGCCTTGGCGAAAATCGACAATGCACCAAAAATTTTGGAATGGGATCATAATTGGAACGAACCAAGTGAACCGCAAAAAGTTTTGGAAGATAAGGATGCCGCCAAATATATAGACGGTATCGCATGGCATTGTTATGGCGGAAGCCCCGATGCGCAGGGTAAATTGCATGATCAATTCCCTGATAAAGACACTTATTTTACCGAATGTTCGGGCGGTGAATGGGCTAAAAATTGGTCAACTGACATGCAATGGCAGGCCAAAAATCTTATAATTGAAACCACAAGAAATTGGGCAAAAGGCGTTTTGCTTTGGAACCTTGCCTTAGATGAGAAATTTGGCCCTCATTTAGGTGGGTGTGGTGATTGCCGTGGCGTTGTAACAATCAATAGCCAAAACGGCGAAATAACCCGCAATATGGAATATTATGTTTTAGGCCATATTTCTAAATTCGTTCAAATTGGTGCCACAAGAATTGCAAGCAATAGTGGGCAAAATGATGTCTATAATGTTGCTTTTGAAAACCCTGATGGTTCAATAGTGATTGTAATGGTCAATATGTCAAACAATGCGCAAAAGTTTTCGGTTGAGATGTCGCAAAAATACTATAATTTCGAAATACCAAAAGCTGCACTACAAACAATAATTATACCAAAATAAATAAATGGGAGAGAGACAAATGACGCAAACGGATACCAAAGATGGCAAAAGTAGTTTAGGGCTTGCAATAGCCTATGTAACAACATTATTTTTCATTTGGGCAGTGGTAACAAACCTGCTTGACCCCGCAATTGCGGCAATGAAAACAATTTATAATTTGAAAGGCCTTTCACTTGCCCTTCAAACATTCGCATTCTTCATTGCCTATGGCGTGATGTCTATGCCTGCGGCGTCTTTTTTATCTAAAAAAGGTTATGCAAATTCTGTTATTGTTGGCCTTGGCGGGATTGTGCTTGGTTGCGTAATTGCCTTTGTATCAACAAAGGTTGCAAGCTATTTTGTATTCTTAATTGGCCTTTTTGTTATGGCATCAGGCATCACATTGCTTCAGGTGGCAGCAAACCCACTTATCGCGGCAATGGGTGAACCAAAACATTCGGCATTTCGTTTGAACCTTTCACAAGCCTTCAATTCCTTGGGTGCGGCAAGTGTTATTTTTGTTGGCTCAAGCATTTTGCTTAAAGGCGAAGCATTCAAACCAGATGTGGTAATGACAGAGGCTTTAAAGGCATCCGCTTTATCAGAAGTTGGGGGCGCATATTTGAAAATGGGCATTATTCTTGCGATTTTCATCGGCCTTATCTACATGGTTCGCAAAACAATTTCTGAGAATGCGCCACAAACTGTTGGTGCGGTTTCACCTTTTTCTGCTTTATCTTCAAAATGGGCGCAATTGGGTGCATTGGGCATTTTCTTTTATGTTGGTGCCGAGGTTTCAATTGGTGCAAATCTAATTCTATTCCTTAGCCAAGAAAATATTTTGAATTTGCCAAAAATGAACGCGGGTCATTTGGTGACTTGGTACATGCTTTTTGCAATGATTGGCCGCTTTATCGGTAGTGTGGTAATGCGCAGCGTTAAAGGTCATACAGTTCTTGCATTCGCGGCCATGGGTGCGATTGTATTATGCGCGATTGTAATGTTTAAAAATGGCGCAATGGCAGGTGTTGCAAACGGCACTTTCCGTATGCCGATTGTTAATGTTGATGTCCCATTAAGCGGCGGAACCCTTCCGGGGATGGCGGCGCTTTGCATTGGTATTTTCAATTCAATCATGTTCCCAACAATTTTCACAACAACTTTAGAACGCTCGACTGCGCCTGCAAGTGCGACTTCTGGGCTTTTGTGTGTTGCAATTGTTGGCGGTGCATTTGTGCCATTGGCATTTGGTGCGTTAAAGGATGCAACAAATTCATATTCATTGGCTTTCATTGTGCCATTGATTTGCTATGCTTATATTCTTTGGTTTGCGGTTTCGGCGAAATCTGCGCCAGTTCATAAAATCGAAGAAGCCACAAGCGGCGGCCATTAATTAAATAGCCCCCGCCAAAAGCGGGGGTAATTTTTT
>JAPUEP010000143.1:0-4472 GCA_027492515.1 Hyphomonadaceae bacterium | reverse complement strand
TTAATGCTAAAAATAATAAAAGATCTTTCGCCTGCCTTTGGTGTTGTTACCGCGCTTATATTTGGCCTTGGCTTTATTGCGGCAAATAACGAGCCTTTATTGACCGCGCTAAAAGCCCATTTTTCCCTAAATTGGACACAGGCTTTATTAATTCAAATAATTGGCCTTCTTGCCAATGGGATTGTTGCCATTCCTGCGGCAATGTTATTGGGGCGAATTGGGTCGTCAAAAACAATTATTATTGCCCTTGGATTTATGTTTTTTGCATGCTTCAGTTTGCAAATTAATTTTGTTACCCATAATTATGTTTTTATACTTTTTTCTTTGTTCATTATGGCATCTGGCCTTTCGACATTGCAAGTTGCATCAAACCCCCTAATTGCAGTTTTGGGACATGAGGATTTTAGCCATTTTCGCCTAACACTTGCGCAAACCTTCAATTCATTAGGTGTGGTGATTGGCGTGCATTTTGGCACAAAATTACTATTGTCGCCTGAATTGTTGCAATCAAATATGGTTGGCGAAATTGTTCAAAGCGATAAAATTCTAAATGCTGTATCAAAAGGCTATATGGTTATTGGAATTTTGGTTGCGCTCTTGATTGTGATGATAATTTCCAATGCCCGCCAAATTGACGGCGCAAGTAAGGTTTTAAAACAAGATAATCCATTAAATATTTTTTCAACATTGAAGGAAAAATGGGCGGTCTTTGGCGCAATCGCCATTGGTCTTTATGTTGGCGCAGAAGTTTCAATCGCCTCGGTCATGATTAATTTTCTTGGGCAAAGTGAAATTCTTGGTCTTTCAACCCAAAGTGCAGGTTCAATGCTTGCATATATTTATTGGGGTGGGGCATTGATTGGGCGGTTTTTAGGTTCGGCAATTTTAACCCGCGTTCGTGCGCCATTATTACTTATTGTATGCGGAATAAGTGCGGCAATTCTTTGTTTGATTGTGATTTTAAAAACCGGCCCATTGGCGGGTTATGCCGCGCTTGGGGTTGGTTTTTTTAATTCAATTATGTTCCCGATTATTTTTACAATGACTTTAAGGCGCACAAATTCACCGCAACCTGCCATCTCTGGCCTTTTATGTTTGGCAATCTCTGGTGGGGCATTGCTTGCGCTTGGGGTTGGGCGAATTGCCGATATTGCAAACCTTAATTTGGCATTCATTGTGCCAATGCTTGCGTATTTGTTTATTTTCTCATTTGCGATAATCGGCAATAGAATTAAGCCAATAAGGCTTGCAAAATAATCATTTGCTATGGCTTAAAAACCAATCATACAAAGCCTGATTATTATAGGTTGCTGTCCATGAATCATGATTGGCCTCTGGGTATCTGGTGAAAATTGGTGTTCCGCCACATTGTTTTGACCATTTAACCATATCTTCAGAGTGGAAAATTCTTACAACATCGTCTTTTTCGCCATGAAAAATCCATGTTGGAACTTTTGCAATTGCACATGCACCACCAACATTTGACCAGCCCGCAATTGGCGCAATGGCGGCAAATTTATCAGGATGCGCAATCGCCCAATTCCAAACCCCAAGGCCGCCGCGCGATAGACCCGTTAAATATAGACGCTTTTCATCCGCATTAATATTCTTAAGCGCCTTATCAATGGTTTTATCAAGTTTGGCGACATTCCAATCTTCACCTTCGGGTGCTTGGGGGGCGATTATTATGAATGGTAATTCTTTGCCTTCGCGCACCAATCTTAGGGGGCCGTGAATTGCAACCTTACTTAAGTCATTACCACGTTCACCAGAGCCATGAAGGAAAAATAAAACAGGTAATTTTGCACCCTTTTCATCATAATTTTTGGGCACATATATTGCATATTGATATGCATCATTTTGTAATTTAACGTGCGAAATCTGCATTGGTTTTACAGTGGAAATTGTTGAACATGATGCCAGAAAGATTGAACATACACAAAATGCAAATTGGCTAATTATTTTCATTTAAAAGGCTTTCAATCATTTTTGATGGTATGAACCATAATGTTGCAACCATTATATAAATTGCAAATGAAATATATGGCTGAATGAAAGAAAGCGGAATTGCAACCCCATATAATAAAAGCGACCAAACACCTTTATTATTATCCTTTGTTGCAATCGCAATTGGGCTATCTTCACCAGAATGGGCAACTAAGAAATTTGATAAAATAATATAGGTAATTCCACACATGAAAAGCACAAAACCATAAATTGCCGTTGGCAATTTTTCAAAATGGTTTTCACCCATATAGGCAGTGGAAAATGGCACAAGTGAAAGCCAAAAAAGCAAACCCATATTCGCCCACATAATTTTCCCATTTACAGACCCAGAACCTGAAAGCATATGGTGGTGATTATTCCAATAAATGCCCACATAAATAAAGCTAAGTACATAACAGGCAAAGACAGGCAATAATTTCAAAAGTTCCGATAATTCGGCGCTATGTGGTGTTTTAAGTTCTAAAACCATGATGGTTATTATGATTGCAATCACGCCATCTGAAAAAGCCTCAAGGCGGTTTTTACCGATTTTAAATTCTGAATTTGTTTTCCCATTTGTCACGAATAGCAAATTGCGACATTTTGTCACTATCAAAAGCTGGTTTGAACTGGCTTTTTGGTGCATTTGGATTTTTAAGAAAAATAAAAAGTGATATTGATTTATTTATATAACGCGTTATATAAATAAATCATGGAAGAAGATATATTAGAAAAAAATCCTTATCTATTATTGGGAAGTCGCCTTAAACGCCTATCAGATAGGTTTTTAACCGATGCAACCAAGATACATCATTTTTGCGGTTTCGAATTATTTCCAAGTCAATGCGTTATGCTTGCCCAAATTCATGATGCAGGTGAAATAAGTGTTGTTCAACTTGCCCAAATCCTTAGGCTTTCACAGCCTGCGATTACGCGAAATCTAAATGGTATGCGTGATTTGGGGCTTATAAAATCACGCAATGTAAAAATTGATAATCGTGTAAAAATGATCTCGCTAACGCCATATGGTGTTCAATTACTTGGTCAATTGCGCGAAAAAATTTGGCGCGATGTTGATATTATTGTTCGCGAAATACTTGGCCTAAGTGCGCCAAATTTTACCGACCAAATCACAAATATTGAAAAAGAATTAGATAAACAAAGCTTCGAAGATAGGTTTAAATCAATGCATACCCAAAAATCCGTTGAAATAATCGAATATGACAAAAAATATGCCAAGGAATTTTATGATATAAACGCCCAATGGATTGGTGAGAATTTCGTTCTTGAAGATGTTGATAAATATGTTTTGTCAAATCCAGAAGATGCAATATTAAAAGATGGCGGCGTTATTTTGCTTGCCAAATATAATGGCGAAATTGTTGGAACTGGCGCATTAATGAAAATGCCAGATGGTGCGTTTGAATTTACCAAAATGGGTGTGTGGCAGCATTTGCGCGGCCTAAAAATCGGCGAAAAATTACTAATTGCCGCGATTGAACGCGCAAAAAAAATGAATGTGCCGCGCCTTTTCCTTTTGACAAACAAAAAACAAGAAGCGGCAATTCACCTTTATGAAAAATTGGGTTTTGTCCATTCGCAAGAAATCATGGACAAATATGGCCATGAATATGAAAGATGCAATGTTGCGATGGATTACCCAAAAATTGGGGAATAATTATTCCCCAATTCCTTCGAATAATGCGCTTGAAATATAGCGTTCGGCAAAAGATGGGATAATTACAACAATATTTTTACCCGCAAATTCATCACGCGCGGCAAGTTTTAATGCTGCGGCAACATTAGCGCCCGATGATATACCACCAGGGATACCTTCAACACGCGCAAGTTCGCGCGATGTTTCAAAGGCTTCTTCATTGGTGATTGTGATTATTTCATCAATAACATCTTTGTTTAATACATCGGGAACAAAACCTGCGCCAATGCCTTGAATTTTGTGTGGGCCAGGTGCGCCGCCAGATAAAACAGGTGATGCGGATGGTTCAACCGCAACGATTTTAGCATCTGGCTTTTGCGCTTTTAAAATCTCACCAACGCCAGTGATTGTTCCGCCAGTGCCAACACCCGCAACAAAAGCAGCAACATCGCCACCTGTATCGGTCAAAATTTCAATTGCGGTGGTTTTACGGTGAATAGCCGGGTTAGCAGGGTTCACAAATTGCCCCGGAATAATTGAATTTGGTGTTTCAGAAACAATTTGATTAGCGCGCGCAACCGCACCCTTCATACCCTCTGAACCCGGTGTCAAAACTAATTCAGCACCCAAAAATGCAAGCATTTTGCGACGTTCAATTGACATTGTTTCAGGCATAACAAGTTTCAATTTATAACCACGTTGTGCCGCAACAAACGCAAGCGCGATACCAGTGTTTCCAGAAGTCGGTTCAACCAATAAAGTATCTTGATTTATAAGGCCGCGTTCTTCCAATTCTTCAATCATGGCAACGCCAATACGATCTTTAACC
>JAPUEP010000142.1 GCA_027492515.1 Hyphomonadaceae bacterium | reverse complement strand
CATTGCAACAGATGCGCCCGCTGCCATTGCTTTGGCAAGGTCGCCCGAATATTTAATACCGCCATCAGCGATAACAGGGATATTTGTTCCCGCTGCCGCCTGAACCGCGTCCATAATTGCCGTTAATTGTGGAACACCAACACCTGCAACAATACGCGTTGTGCAGATTGAACCAGGGCCAATACCGATTTTAATCGCATCTGCGCCCGCATCAATCAATGCCTTTGCGCCATCATAAGTGGCAACATTGCCAGCAATGATTTTGGTTTTGTTTGAAAGTTTTTTGGCCTTTGTCACGCTATCCAAAACTAATTGTGAATGTCCGTGCGCAGTATCAATAACCACAACATCGGCGCCCGCATCAATCAAGGCTTCTGTGCGTTTAAATCCATCATCACCAACGGTTGATGCCGCGCCAACACGCAAATGACCATCTTCATCTTTACAAGATAATGGGAAGGCTTGGGATTTTTCCATATCTTTTACGGTTACCAAACCAACGCAATGATAATCATCATTTACAACGATAATACGTTCAATTTTGTGACGCTGCAGAAGCTTTTTGGCGGTGTTTAAATCAACGCCTTCATTTACCGTTATAAGATTTTCTTTGGTCATTAAATCTTTGACCAATTGATAATCTTCGGCAAAGCGAATGTCACGATTAGTAATAATACCAATTAATTTGCCAGTTACGCCATCATTTGAAGGTTCAACAACTGGAAAACCTGAAATTCCGCGCTGTTCACGAATTGCACGAACTTGACCAACAGTGGTTTCAGGATAAACAACCATAGGGTTGATAACCATTCCGCTTTCAAAGCGTTTTACTTGGCGGACATGTTCGGCTTGAACTTCAATATCAAGATTGCGGTGGATAATGCCCATACCGCCATATTGCGCCATTGCAATTGCAAGTTTAGCCTCGGTAACGGTGTCCATTGCCGAAGATATAAGTGGGATATTTAATGTGATATCACCAGCAAGGCGGGTTTTAACATCAACATTAGCGGGAAGGATATTTGACGCGCATGGTTCGAGAAGAACATCATCGAAAGTTAGGGCGTCACGAATTTGGATTTTATGGTCAAACATGGCGGCTAATAGTTTAGGTTTAGCGCTTTTGTCAATCCCAAAGCGCCAAATTTGTCATTTTATTTGCGCCCTGTTGCAACCAAAAATAATTCCACACTCTCTGCACGGCTTGATTTTGGCTTGAAGTGATAGACTTTTTTGAAATTTTTCTTAAGCGCATCAAGCATTTCGCCAACGCCGCCACCTTGGAAAACCTTTGTGATAAATGAACCGCCGGTTTCAAGAAATTCGATTGCAAAATATGCGGCAGCCTCAGCCAATGCAATGGTTCTTATATGATCGGTTTCACGATGCCCAACAGTATTCGCGGCCATATCGGACATTATTAAATCTGGCTTTCGCCCTAGCATTTCCAACATTTGACTTTGAATTTCTTGTTCAGTGAAATCACCAACAATTAAATCAACACCTTCGATTGGATTTACCTGAAGCAAATCAACACCAATAACTTTTTTGGCACCGCGCTTTATTGCAACTTGTGCCCAACCACCTGGCGCAACGCCTAAATCTAATACATATGAATCGCGCTTTATTAATTTATAGGCATCATCAATTTCAATTAATTTAAACGCCGCACGCGAACGCCACCCCTCTGCCCTTGCGCGTTTGACATAGGGGTCATTAAGCTGCCGCTCGAGCCAACGGGCAGATTGTTCAGTGCGCTTTTTTGCCGTGCGAACTTTTTCATGTGTATCACGTATTTCAATTTTTTCTTTTGAAAAATTTACACGTCTGCGCTTATTATCTGGTTGTTTTGGTTCGGTCATTTAATTCTCTGAATGCTTCATAATACATAAATGTTATAAAGGCCAACATTCTGCAACATTTTGTTTTAAACCATTGAATTAAATGGTGGCGCACATTATCTCAAGATTGGAGATAAAAAATGGAAGCAAAATTAGCAAAATTTACAATTGGGCAAATTGTTAAACACCGCCATTTTCCTTTCCGTGGCGTTGTTTTTGATGTTGATTCAGAGTTTTCAAGCTCTGAGGAATGGTATGATTCCATTCCTGAAAATATGCGCCCTTCGCGTGACCAACCTTATTATCATTTGTTTGCTGAAAATGATGAAACCCATTATGTCGCCTATGTTTCAGAACAAAATCTTACATTCGACGATAGTGGTGACCCTGTATCTCACCCAAGCGTTAGCGAAGTTTTTGGTAAATTTGACCCCAAGAAGCATAAATATAATGCAAACTTACGGGCGAATTAAATTATAATTGATTGACTAAAATATGACTTAGACTAAATTAGTTGCAAAAGTAACTAATGTGGTTTCTATGTCAATTCAAAACACAATCGAACGCGTCCAAATTAATCAAAATTGGAATTCATATAGTCCAATAGAACATGAAACTTGGGCAAAATTATATAATCGTCAAATCGACATTCTAAAGGATATTGCCTGTGAAGAATTCCTTCATGGCATAAATATTTTAAACCTTAATGATGGTGGCATTCCCGATTTTGATAAAATAAATCCATTATTATTTGGCAAAACAGGCTGGAAAATCATTGCGGTAGAGGGGCTTGTAGAAGATGAAGATTTTTTCGAACTTTTGGCAAATCGTATTTTCCCCGCAGGCCAATTCATAAGAAAGCCAGAGCAATTTGACTATATTTCTGAACCAGACATTTTCCATGATGTATTTGGTCATGTGCCGCTTTTAACAAATCCAATTTTTGCCGATTATATGGAAGCCTATGGTAAAGGTGGGATGCGCGCAATTGAGTTTAATAGTTTAAAAGAGCTTGCAAGGCTTTATTGGTATAGTGTTGAATTTGGTCTAATTTCACAAAATGACCAACTAAAAATATATGGCGCAGGAATATTATCATCCCCGCTTGAGAGCGTCTATTCAGTTCAAAGCCATGAACCAATAAGGATAAAGTTTGACTTATTAAGGCTTATGAAAACCGAATATCAAATCGATAGATTGCAGGAAAATTATTTTGTAATTGAAAGCTTTCAAGAATTATTTGACGCAACCCTTCAAGACTTTGCAAAAATATATGAAACCTTGCGCCCCTTAGAAGTTCATGCACCTAAAATAATCTTACCAGACGATAAAATCTATCACATATAGATTTAAAAATTTTATTTTCATGCAATAAAAAAGGCCCATCAATGATGGGCCTTCTTATTAGAATTTACTTATCGCTTATTGGAAAGTGAAAGTAACTTCAGTACGACGGTTCATAGGCTCTTTAACGCCATCAGCAGTCGCAACAGCTGGTTTAGTTTCGCCGAACGCTTGGCCTTCCATCAAATCAGATGGAACGTCACGTGCAACCAATGCATCATGAACAACAGTTACGCGTTTTTGAGACAAGCCAACGTTATAACGTGCATTACCAGAAGTATCAGCGTGACCTTCGATCAATACAGATTTGTAAACGCACTCATTAGCTTTGATTTGGTTTACAGTATTGTCGATTTTAGCAGTCGCTTCATCAGTCAAGAATGATTTGTCATGCTCGAAGTAAACAATCATAGACTGACCGTCACATGCCACGTGTACTGGTGGTGGCGGTGGTGGCGGTGGAGGAGCTGGCTCTTCAGGAGGAGGAGGGGGCGGGGGGGGGGGCGGGGGGGGTGGGGGGGGCGGTGGCGGTGGCGGTGGTGGCGGTGGAGGCTCAACAACCGGTGCAGCAGGTTTAGCAAAAGCATAACGCAAGCCAAGACCAACAATACCACCAGAACCAAGACCAGCACCTTCAGAACCACCGATAGTCAATGCTTGAGTAGCAGAGTTACCATATTGGTTTGTACGGTAACGACCAGTACCAGCAAATGAAAGATCAGGAACGTTCAACCATTTATAAGAAAGGTCAGCGCTCAATTGGTCAGTAAGTTTCAAACCAAGACCAGCAATCAATTGCCAAGCAAAGCTTGAATCAGTATCAGAAATGTGTGCTGCAGACATACGTGAAAGAGCAAGTGCAGGGCTAGAAGCATTAGCTTGATCATAAGAAGAAGCCAAAACTTTAACGCGTGCCATACCAACACCAGCACCAACGAATGGATTTACTTTACCGTCACGGTTAAAGTCATAAAGACCATTCAACATAGCAGTCCAAGTAGTTTGGCTACCAAGAGTTGAGCTTGTGCCTTTGTTAGCGAAATCAGCAGTTGTTTTGCCTAATTCAGCTTCAGTACGGAAGCCATTTTCAAAAGCATAACCAAGAGCTAGAGCACCGCCCCAGCCGCCATCGCCAGTTGCACCAGCACCGATATCATAAGGTGATGCGCCAGCGCCAGTTGGATTTGCAACAGCGTCAAAATCGATGCCGCCGTTAGTGTTGTAACCAGCAGTCGCGCTACCATACCAACCTTGCGCAGAAGCAAGGCTAGGAGCAGCAGCAAGAGCTACCAATGCAGTAGCACTAAGCCAAAAATTTTTCATGGGTTAATTTCCCTCTCTATAGAATTAATCGCGCGAATCCACGCAACCCGAACGCCCAATAAGAACGTCGCGGACATAGATTAGCGGAAAGTAAATATTGGTCAACTATTTATCTGCGATATAAGGCTTTATTTGGCACAAAATCATTGCAATAAACACATATTGTTGCATTTACGCCACTTAACCAACAAGTAAATAGATACACACCAAACATACAATGGCAAGTATCTGAATGGAATATGAATTTTATATAACAAGTGCAGAAATTCTAACAAAAAATACACAAATAAAAAACTTACTTCAACAACAATTGAACTAAGTTTGCATGAATATTAATATTTGGAAATTTGTAAAATTTATTTGAGTGGTGGGCCGGGTGGGGATCGAACCCACGGCCACTCGATTAAAAGTCGGGTGCTCTACCTCTGAGCTACCGGCCCATTCACATTCGCAAAGTTTGCATAAGTGAGGAGTGCGATTTAGCGATTGTTTCGCAAAGGTCAATTCCAAAACAGCATAAAGTCCTGCTTTTTTATAAATTAATTCAGATAAGAACACATTTTTTGGTTAAAATACGCCCAAAATGGCTTTTAATGATAGACATTACATTATAGAAAACTTGAAACGGAACAAAAAATTTAATGAAGACCATTTTTTAGACAAATTTTTAAATTAAAATATTTATCGAAATTTGTATAAATTATGACTTTATAAATGCCAAAAAAAGGAAAACTAATGAACGCTAAAATTGCTTTTAATTATAAGGTTAAAATTCAAAAGTCCGTTACTTTATTATTAGCTAGCGCTTTTTGCCTTGCCTTTAGTTCGTGTGCATCCTCAAGCAAAAATAAAGACAATATCATGGATGAGCCATTGTCTGACATTGGTCTTGTCAAAAAAGGGGTTCCGCCTGCCCTTGCACAAATTACAAGTCCCTATGCTTATACTGAGGGCTATGATTGTGCCTTTATTGCATATCAAATTAGCCAATTAGACGCTGTTCTTGGCCCTGACGAAATGAAAAGTTCCAATTTCGATGACCGAAGCATGGCACAAAAAAGCGGCGAATTTGCGTCTGCCGCAGCAAGTGATGCAGTAAAATCTGCTGCAAAGGGTATTATTCCTGCACGCTCAATTGTGCGCAAACTAACGGGCGCTGAAAAAGCTGATAATGAGCTAAATAAGGCAACAAATCTTGGCAAAATTCGCCGTGGCTTCTTGCACGGCCTTGCAATTGGTAAAAAGTGCCAGCTTTAGGTTTTTGACCAACGCGCGCGCATTTCATTGGCAAATTCATTTAAACTTCCATTGCCAATATGGGCGCGAATCTTTGACATCATGTCTTGATAAAACGCGATATTGTGCCAGCTTAAAAGAACCTGCCCTAATATTTCATTGCATTTGAACAGATGATTCAAATAGGCTTTGGAATAATTATTTGATGCCTCGCAATCAATTGATGATTCTAATGGTGATAAATCTTCAATAAATTTCGCATTTTTGATATTTATTGGCCCATCCCATGTCCATGCCTGTCCATGGCGACCCGCACGGGTTGGAAGGACACAATCAAACATATCAACGCCGCGTAAAACTGATTCTAAAATATCAATTGGCTTGCCGACACCCATTAAATATCTTGGATGAGTTTCAGGAAGATGTGGAATAGTTACATCAATGGTTTGGCACATTAATTCATGCCCTTCACCGACTGCAAGGCCGCCAATGGCATAGCCATCACATCCCATATCAACCAATGATTTTGCGCTTTGTTCACGAAGATTCGCAAAAATCGATCCTTGAACTATGCCAAATAATGCTTGTGATTTACGATCGCCAAATGCAGTTTTGCAACGTTTGGCCCATCGTAATGATAATTCCATCGATTCGCGTGCTTGATTCTCATTGGCGCCAAATTTGGTGCATTCATCAAGTTGCATAATTATATCAGATTGAATTTGATCAGCCTGTAATTCCATACAAATTTCTGGCGTTAGCAAATGTCTTGAACCATCAATGTGACTTGCAAAAGTTACGCCCTCTTCGGTCATTTTACGAAGTGACGATAATGACCAAACCTGAAAACCACCAGAATCAGTCAAAATTGGTTTATCCCAACGCATAAATTCATGCACGCCACCAAGGCGCTTTAAACGCTCACCAGTCGGGCGCAACATTAAATGATATGTATTTGCAAGAATAATATCGGCCCCAGTCGCTTTAACTTGTGGCACAGTAAGTGACTTAACAGTTGCAGCAGTTCCAACAGGCATAAAGGCGGGTGTGCGAATATCGCCGCGCGGTGTTTTTAAAACCCCAAGGCGCGCTTTGCCGTCTTTTGCTTTAATTTCAAATTCAAATGACATTATTTTTCCACCATAGTCCGCAATCACCATATGAAAAGAATCGATATTTTTCTTCTATTGCGTGTTTATACGTATTCATCACAAATTCTTGACCGCAAAATGCGCTTAAGAGCATTAAAAGAGTTGATTTCGGCAAATGGAAATTTGAAATCAAGCCATCGGCACTTTTTATTTTTTTCCCTGGATAAAGGAAAATATCGGTTTCTTTATTCTGGGCAATTATTTTGCCGTTTTCATCAATTGATGATTCTAAAGTTCGCAAAGAAGTTGTGCCAACGCAAATAATACGCCGCCCCTCACCCTTTGCTTTATTGATAATTTGCGCTGTTTCAGGTGAGATTTCAAAATATTCTGAATGCATTTTATGTGCAGTAATTTCATCGATTTTAACGGGCAAAAATGTGCCCGCACCAACATGAAGCGTTACAAAACAGGTTTCAACACCAATTTTTTCAAATTCATTGAAAACCGCCTGAGTGAAATGAAGCCCTGCGGTTGGGGTGGCAACTGACCCTTCATCCTTGGCATAGATGGTTTGATAATCACTATTATCTTTTTCATCCACTTTACGTTTTTGACCAATATATGGCGGAATTGGCATTTGCCCTTGGGCATCAATTTGTTTGATTAATTCATCTCCAGATAAATTAAACTCAAGCAAAATTTCGCCGTCATTTTTTTCCCGAACATATGCTTCAAGACCATTTTGTAAATATAAAATATCACCAATATTCACGCGCTTTGCAGGCTTTATAAATGCATACCATGAATTTTGATTTTTAAACTTATGAAGATTTATATTGATTGTCACATCAGGTGAATTTTCATCACGTTTTTTGCGAATTGCATTTAATTGGGCGCGTATTGTTTTGGAATTATTAAAAACCAAAACATCGCCTTTTTTAAGTAATTTTGGCAAATCCAAAAATTGCAAATCACGCAGAGAATTATCGTTCGGATTTGCAAGCAATAAACGCGACAAATCGCGCGAAGGGCTTGGCCTAAGCGCGATTAAATCTTCAGGTAAATCAAAATCAAAATCAGATAATTGCATTCGTCTTAGACGATTTTTGCGCTCACAATTTTGCCAGGGTTACGTGGTGGCTCACCTTTTGGAAGCGCATCAACGGCTTCCATACCATCTGTAACCACGCCCCAAACTGTATATTGGCGATCAAGGAAAGTTGCATCATCAAGGCAGATGAAAAATTGCGAATTCGCTGTGTGCGGTTGATTAGTGCGCGCCATTGAACAAACGCCGCGAACGTGCGGTTCATTGTTAAATTCTGCTTTCAAATCAGGTTTTGAAGAACCACCAGTACCAGTACCTTTTGGGCAACCCGCTTGCGCCATGAAACCATCAATAATACGGTGGAAAATTATACCATCATAAAAGCCTTCAGAAGCCAATTCTTTGATACGATCAACATGGTTTGGCGCTAAATCAGGGCGCAATTGAATTGTAACAGTGCCAGTTGATAATTCTAATACTAATGTGTTGCCTTCAGACATGATTATAACCTTTAAAAAAATTTTGCGCCGCTTAACATAATAAGCGGCGCATTACTATTTATTTATGCAAGAATTAAAGACCGCTAAATTCAGCGCCCGCTAGATTTGCATTGGCAAAATCCCAATTTACTAGATTTGAAAGGAACACTTCCAAAAATTTAGGGCGAAGATTTTGGTAATCTAAATAATAAGCATGTTCCCAAACATCAACGCAAATCAAAGGTCTATCTTCACCAGTGATTGGGGTTTCGGCATTGGCAGTTTTTGTAACTTTCAATTTGCCATCAGCATCTACAACAAGCCATGCCCAACCCGAACCAAATTGGGTTGCGCCCGCTTGTTTGAATGCATCAGCAAACGCATCATAAGAACCAAAATCAGCAATGATTTTATCAGCAATTGCACCTGTTGGTGCACCGCCGCCATTTGGCTTCATTGAATGCCAAAAGAATGTGTGGTTCCAAACTTGTGCAGAATTATTGAAAACACCGGGGTTTTTACCCGCAGATGCTTTGATGATTTCAACCAAAGTTTTGCCTTCAAATTCGGTATCTTTGATAAGATAATTTAGATTCACAACATATGCATTATGGTGTTTTGCATGGTGAAAGCTAAAAGTTTGCGCCGAATAATGTGGTTCCAAAGCATCAGCAGCATAAGGTAAAGCAGGTAATTCAAAGGCCATTTTCAATCCAATCTATGTTAATTTGTCCATGTTTAAATAGGGCAGTGAAAGCAATTTTTCAATGCAAATTTGGGTATTTTGTGTAAAATCTTGATAAAATTAGTTGGTAATTATTTGGATATCAGGAACAAAGTCACAAACCCCAAAAATTGCCCCTTTTTTATCCATTGCCGCCGCAAGACCTTTATTGAAAGTTTCAGTGCCGCTTTGCGCATAATAAACTTTCACCTGATCTTTTGCTGGTAAATCATCCATCATTGTAACCTTAAGCATTTTATCAAGGCCCGGTGCATTTGGCGGCGATTTTTCAGGGTTCACCAATTTGATATTTTTCACAACATCAAGGCCAGAAACAACATAACCCCATGCCGAATATTTTCTATCTAATTGTGAAGATTTATCGCGCATAAAGAAGAATTGTGAATTGGCAGAATTTGGATCTTCTGAACGTGCCATTGATGTAATGCCAGGGCAATGATTTATCCATGCCTTTGCTTTGCCATCTGATGTAACATCCATTACCGCATCTTGCTGTGTTGTAATTGGCATAAGGCCAATCCATCCAATTTGGTTTGCACCCTCATCCTTGGCTTTTATAAATGGCATTTCGGTGCTTCTTCTAAATTCGAATTCACCTTTAATATCTGGTTTTGAAGAACCACCTGTTCCCGTTCCGGTTGGGTCACCAGTTTGATCCATGAAACCATCGATTACGCGGTGAAAAACAATGCCATTATAAAATTTTTCACGTGTAAGTTCGGTTATTCTCTTTACATGAATTGGCGCAATTTTTGGCGCAAGGGCAACAATAATTCGCCCCTTTGTAGTGTCAACAACCATCAATTCGTTTGATGGAATTTGCACATAATCTTTTAAACTTGCGGGTTTTGCCGCTGCAACTTGCGGTTTGGCAACAACCGTTTCCGCTTTGATTTTGTGATAATCTAAAGTTTTTTCACCTTTTGCAGGTTTCGCATTTAAGGTGTTTGGCGAAAATGAAACAGCGCAAATACCAATTAATACACCGCTTAAAACCGACGAAAGCAAACTCTTATTTACCACTAATCTTCTCCACTAATGCAGTTTTAACACCTTCTGGCACAAACATTGATACTTCACCATTTAGCATGGCGATTTCTTTAACTAAACGCGACGCAATGGCTTGATATTGTGGTGCAGCCATAAAGAACACAGTTTCAATTTCTGAATTTAGGCGCTGGTTCATTCCCACCATTTGGAATTCATATTCAAAGTCAGAAACCGCACGCAAACCACGAACAATACAATTTGCATTATTTTCTTCGGCAAAATGCATTAAAAGGCCATCCATCGGAACCGCTTTGATAATTGTTTTGGTGTTTATTTTTGCAACCTCGGCCTCAACCATTTTCACACGCTCTTCGAGTGTGAACATTGGGTTTTTGCCTGAAAAAACTGCAACGCCGACAATTAAAACATCGAATAATTTTACGGCACGACGAATAATATCTAAATGACCAAAGGTTATTGGGTCAAATGTTCCCGGATATAATCCAATTCTTGGTTCATGCGTCGTCTGCATTGCTTATTCTCCCCTGACAGCAAAGCCTTTGGTGTTTGTTATAAGAATAAAGCAATATAGATTATAAAACACGCTTTTTTTCATTGCTGCAGTGCAAAAATATTATTCTTCAGAATTTTGTGTGGTTTCTTGTACAACATCCTCTGAACTATCATCGCCAGTTTCGCTTAAACGCTCTACTGAAACGACTTTTTCATCTTCACCAACGCGAATTAATTTAACACCCTGTGTGGCACGACCTTTAATGCCGATTTGTCCAACTTGGGTTCTAATTAATTGCCCGCCATCGGTAACCATCATTAAATCATCGCTTTCTTCAACGGCGAAAGCAGCAACCAATGAAGTTCCTTTACGAACCAATTTATGCGCAACAATACCTTTGCCACCACGACCAGTTAAGCGATATTCATACGAAGAAGAGCGTTTACCAAATCCATCATCTGTCACAGCAAGAATGAATTGCTCAACAGCTTTCAATTGCGCATATCTTTCATCAGAAAGCGCGCCAATTGCGTTTGATGTTTCTTCGGTTTCAATTGTTTCAACTTCATCCGATGCTTCTTCACCGCGTTCCGCGCGTGAACGTTTGATATAGGCATTACGTTCGCTTGAATCAGCTTCAACACCTTTCAAGATAGACATTGAAATCACTTCATCGCCATCGGCAAGGTTAATACCACGAACACCAGTTGAATCACGGCCTTTAAATACGCGAACATCGGTTGCGCTAAAGCGGATACATTGCCCCATTTTAGTGGTCAAAAGCACATCATCAGAAGGCGAACAAATCGCAACATTTATAATTTGGTCTTCATCTTCTTGAAGCTTCATTGCAATTTTACCGCCGCGTGAAATGCGTTGGAAATCTGTCAATGAATTGCGGCGCACTGTGCCTTTTTTGGTGGCGAACATTAATTCCAATTCGCCCCAAGTTGTTTCATCCTCTGGCAAAGCAAGAACGCTTGAAATACGTTCATCCTTATCAAGTGCCAAAATATTGGCAACCGAACGACCTTTGGTGCGCGGGTCGCCTTGTGGCAAGCGCCACACTTTTTCACGATAAACAAGACCTTTATCAGTGAAGAATAGAATTGGTGTGTGTGTGCTTGCAGCAAATAGGCCAACCACCCAATCTTCATCCTTAGTGCTCATACCCGCACGACCACGACCACCGCGATTTTGGGTGCGATATTCGCTTAAGGCGGTGCGTTTGATATAACCTTGGTGCGAAAGTGTAACTACCATTTCTTCGCGCTCGATGAAATCTTCATCACCTAATTCAAGGTCAGCCTCGATAAATTGGCTACGGCGTGGGACGGCAAAACTATCACGAATTTGGATTAAATCTTCTTTGATAATTGCAATAATGCGCGCACGTGAACGTAAAATATCAAGTAAATCGGCGATTTTTTCCGCCAAAGTATTTACTTCATTTGATAATTCATCGCGTCCAAGACCTGTTAGACGTTGCAAACGCAAATCCAAAATTGCGCGCGCTTGGTCTTCTGAAAGGCGAACCGTATTATTTTCACTTAAATGTGAGCGTGGGTCAGCGATAAGCGCAATCAATGGCGCCAAATCTTTTGCCGGCCAATCACGATTAGTCAAAGCATGACGCGCAGCAGCAGGATCTGGCGCTTCGCGGATAAGTTTTACAACTTCGTCAATAT
>JAPUEP010000141.1 GCA_027492515.1 Hyphomonadaceae bacterium | reverse complement strand
ATTTATTATTATTTGATATAGTCAGTACAGGCAATTTTTTTTGCATTAAATGGGAGTGTATTATGGGTAAGATTATTAAACGTTTTATGAAAAACGAAGCAGGCGCAACTGCTATTGAATATGGTTTGATTGCTGCTTTGATCGCAGTTGTTCTTATTGGCGCAGTAAGCCGTCTTGGAAACTCTGTTTCTGGTAAATTCAACACTGTTTCAACTGCAGTGTCACGTTAATATAAATTCTGGTTTAGTTTAATTATTAAATTTCATAATTTGATTTAATTAAACCTAGATATAATTCAAATAAGGGGCCAGTTTTAATTGGCCCCCTTTTTTGTTTTAAGCTTTGGAAATTTTAAAAACTATAAAATTACGTAATTAAAAATCATTTTCGCGGCACACTATTTATTATTCTTATTTGCAACATTTATTTTCGATTTATTGAATATATTTTTAAAATAAAATGCAAAAAATTTTACAGAAAAAAATTTTTATTTTTTTATTAAAATGATACACCATCAAATAAGTGATTGATTTATATGTGTTTTTATATTGCGCAAAGCGATTATGGTTAAAAATCAACTAAAGACTGATTCACTTTATTTTAGTTTATTTGTGGGAATATGCCTTTGGGTTAAGCAAATACCTAATTTATGCAAATGGGAGTCTAATATGAAAAAACTTATTAATCGCTTTATGAAAAACGAAGACGGCGCAACAGCTATCGAGTATGGCTTGATCGCTGCTTTGATCGCAGTTGTTCTTATCGCAGCTGTAAGCAACCTTGGTAACACTATCTCTACCAAATTTAACACTGTATCAACTGCAGTTTCTCGTTAATACATAGCGAATTTAAAAAAAGCCGCGTAGCTTATAGCTACGCGGCTTTTTTATTGCTAAAAACATAAAATGCAAAAAATAGACTTAATCGCACTTATTTTATTCTTAATTTCATGGCTTGGTTATGAGCCTATTTTAAGAATGACATCAAAAAAACGTGGTACAATAATAAAAGATTTAACAATTGTTCGCCTTGGGTGGATAAGAACAATGATAAGTCGCGACGCAAAGATTTTTGATGCAAATCTTTTGGGTCATTCAATCAATTCGGCATCATTTTTTGCATCTGCCAATTTAATTTTGATTGCTGCAATTGGCGGGGCGCTATTTGGCGGGAAAATTTCAAGCCAATTGGTTGGGCAATTAGGAATAAATAGTTTTCATTTTCAAATCAAAATGGGCCTAGTATTAATTTGTCTAACGCGGGGCTTTTTGAATTTCATTTGGGCAATAAGGCAAATGAATTATTGTGCCGCAGCATTTGGGGCAATTCCAAATAATCTTAATGAAAATCAAATTGATAAATACACAATCGCCCTTGGAAATATTATAGAACCTGCGATGTCGAACTTTTCGCATGGGGTTCGCGGTTATTATTTCGCATTGGCAGCAGGTGCATGGCTTTATGGGCCATGGTTTTTAATCATGGGAAGCGTTGGCGCATTTGCTTTATTAGTTTTCAGACAGTCAAAATCACAATCTGCAAAAGGATTGCGCCAATTGCGCGATCTTATTGAAAATAATCTTGAAGATAAACAAATATAATATTGAAGGTTTTTTCACCTTTTAATGTTATCAAGGCATAGAGAAATAATTATGCCACAAATAACAAATTTTATCCCCTTAATCGCCTTGCTTACTTATTGCGGGTTTTTAATAACTGCAATGATTGGTGACATTAAGAGTTTTACAATTTCAAATCGCCTTAATGTATTGTTTTTTCTAAGCTTTATAGTTTTCGCTATATTTATGGGGCTTGGCTATAAACAATTATTGTCACACCTTTGGGTTGCAATCGCAAGTTTTGGAATTTGCTTTCTCTTATTTACACTTGGATTATTTGGGGGCGGTGATGTTAAACTTGTTGGTGCAACATGCTTTTGGCTTGGCGCAGGGCCAATTTACACTTATGCATTAATAACGGCATTAACTGGCGGCATTTTGGCGTTAATTTTATTAATAAGTCGCAAAATTGTTGCCAAAACTGGCCTTCCTAAAGGGCCAAAATGGGTAAGGGCTTTATTAAGAAAGCGCGTTCACATACCTTATGCTATTGCGCTTGGTTTTGGTGGTTTCTTTGCGGTATTGCAAACAACATGGTTTCCAGCCCTTCTTCACAATTAATATTATTTAAAATATTTTCACCAAATTGTTAATTGCGTTAACAATTCATTAGACGTTTCAGACCAAAAATCGCCCTAATTGGGAATCCAAATGATTCTTTACCCGCGACAGGGGGGCAGAAAGCGTGAACGTCAGACAGATAATTATAATTTTGGTTGCATTAATTTTGGCGGGTGGAAGTTTCGTATTAATGAAACGCCAAAATAACAAACCTGCGCAAGTTGTTGCGCAAGTTGCGGCCCAACCTGCCGTAAAAACAGTAAAAATTCTTGTTACAAATCGTGATTATGCTGTTGGTGAAAGGATTTTACCAGGTACATTAACTTGGCAAGATTGGCCACAAAATTCCAATACACAATCATTTATAAACCAAAGTGCAAGCCCAAAAGGCGCTGAAATGTACAATGATTCAGTTGTTGCAGTTCCAATGGTCGCAGGTGAGCCAATCGTTCTTACTAAATTAGTTATTGCAACTGCCAAAGATGGCGTCATGAGCGCTTTATTAACACCGGGAATGCGCGCAACCTCGGTTAATATAACTGCGGATTCTTCGGTTGCTGGCTTTATTCTACCAAATAACAAAGTTGACGTAATTTTAACACGCACAATTTCTTTCCAATCAAATGGCACAAATAATACAAGAACTGTTTCATCAATAATCTTTGAAAATGTTCGCGTTTTGGCAATCGATCAAAACACCGCGGCAGCGAAAGATCAAAAAGCATTTGCAGGTGGAACGGCAACCTTAGAATTAAACCCACAAGATATTGAGAAATTAAAAGCTGCAGAAGCAATGGGGCGTATTTCATTAACTTTACGTTCTATGTCTGATGCTGCGGGGCCAACAATTGTTAAAACTGGCGCGGCAGCTTGGGCACAACCAGCAAATTCAAACAAACAACCAACCCAGATAGCGGCAACACAAGCGCCAGTAACTGGACAACCAAACAATGCCAATAGCATCAAAATCTACCGAGGCGGACAATGATTAGTAACAAAAACCGCACAAAATACTTTACATCAATTTGCCTTGCTTCATTAATGACAATGGGCAATGTTAATGTATCTGTTGCGCAGAACAGCACGCCAATTCAAGTGTCTGTAACCAATCAATCACAAACACAAAGATTGATTTTGCCAAAAGGCAAATCTGCAATTCTTGATTTACCCGTTGATGCACGCGATGTTGTAGTTTCAAATCCAAAAATCGCCGATGCAGTCATGCGCACGCAAAGACGCGGATTTTTGCTTGGTATGGAATTGGGTGAAACCAATGTCTATTTCCTTGACGCACAAGGGCGCCAAATCCTTACATTAGAAGTTCGCGTTGCACGTGATACTTCTGAACTTGGTGCATTAATTGAGAAATTGGCGCCAGAAGCACGCATTAATATTGAAGCAGTTGGCGAAAACCTAATTATCAGTGGCGAAACACCAGATGCAGCCACCGCCGATAAAGTTATGAAAATCGCATCACAATATGCAGGCGCACCAGAAAAAGTCGTCAATATGATGACTATTAAAGCTGCCCAGCAAGTAATGCTTCAAGTGCGCGTTGTTGAGATGCAACGAACAGTTATTAAACAGCTTGGCATGAACCTTGGCGCAACTAATATCTTAAACAAAATGTTGCCAAAAGACTGGGGTTTAAACTTTGCAACCGCAAATGGCTTTTCGGCAAATGGTAGCTTTTTGGGTGGAACAACCCTTGATAGCTCTTGGGCGCGTAATTTCGTTGCACCATCGTCAGTAACTTACGGCGGAATGGGCGCAACACCATTAGATCCTTCAAAATATGCTTATGCAGGTGGTTATTCATACACCCCGCCAATCACAACCTGTGACCCAATCACTGCCGTATGTAACACAACACCGGCAAAAACAGTTTATGGCCCTGGAAGCTTGCTTTCTTCGCAGACCGCAACTTCATCAATACAGGCATTAGAGCGTGTGGGACTTGCAAGAACCCTTGCGGAGCCAAATATCACAACAATTTCGGGTGAACCTGCGAAATTCCTTGCGGGCGGGGAATTTCCTGTTCCTGTTTCTCAGGAAAATAATCGTATTTCTGTTGAATTTAAACCATTTGGTGTTGGTCTTGGTTTCACACCTGTGGTTTATAGCCCGAACAGAATTACATTAAAAATCTCAACTGAGGTTTCGGAAATTTCAACCGCGGCATCATTTAGACAGCCCGATACTGTAATTAAAGATGCAAATGGGCAAATTACTGATACAATTCGCGGCCTTTCAATCCCAGGTATTTCAACAAGACGCGCCGAATCAACTGTTGAACTTGCATCTGGGCGCTCTTTAATGCTTGCAGGTCTTATTCAAGAATCAACACGCCAAGCATCAGAAGGCCTTCCAGGGATGAAAAACCTTCCAACCTTGGGCGCTTTGTTCAGCTCACGCGATTTTATAAATAATGAAACCGAATTGGTGATAATTGTTACGCCATATTTGGTTCAATCAACAACTTTGGACAAATTACAAACCCCTGCTGATGGCTATAATCCAGCGTCAGATCCAAATGGTTTGATTATGTCACGCTTGAACCGAATTATCCGCCCTTCAAGCTCTTCTTCTTCAACAGATACAACAACATCAACACCAAAAGGCGAATATAAAGCGCCAATTGGTCATGTTTTACAATAGGTTTTGGGAAAATGAAAATGAGAAAATTAATAAATATCTCCTGCATTTGCGCCCTAACATTATTAGGTGCTTGTGCATCAAGCGGTAAAACCGACAAGGCCTTAAATATTGAAGATACAAGAACGGTTCTTGATGTTCACAAAGCACAATTAGAACAAGTCGAAGCAAGATTTATGATTTCTGGCTTTCAAGGGCAATTGACCAATGAAGAAAGCACTAAATTAAAAGATTTTGTTTTGGACTATTCACGAAAAGGGCGTGGAAATATAATTATTTCATACCCAAGTGGTGCAATAGTTGATGGCGCAACTGATGCCTTAATTCGTGCCACACAACGCGAATTATATGTTGATGGCGTTGAATTTAAAAATATGTCTTTTGGTTCGTATTCAGCAAATGGACAAGTAAACCCACTAGTTCTTAGCTTTGCATATACAGAAGCAAGTGATGTTGAATGCACACCTTGGTCACAACTTAACCCACAAAAAGTTGGTTCTAACCAATCCTCGCCAAGGTTTGGTTGCGCAAAGGCAGCAAATCTTGCGGCGATGATTGTGGATCCTGCCGATTTAAACGGCGAACGTAAAGAAGATAAAGCAACAGCGGAAGCACCAGTGAAAGCAATCGATAATTATAGAAATGGAAAAATTGAACAAGTTTCAGGCTCAATTACTGGAGGGAAAAATTAATGACTTCCAATAATAATTCTAACTGGGATGATTTATCAATCGTAGAAAACGATATGAATATCGACAGTGATTTTGATTTCTTGACACCAGTTAATAGCGCCAATGATTCAGTTCCGCTTACACCTGGTGATTTTGATACAAGTGCATTCGAAGAAACCTATATTGGCGAACTTGCACGCGGCGGTGACCAACCTGTTCCGCGCATCGCAATTCAGGTTTTCTGCGAAAGACCAGAGACTGCACAATTGGTTCAAGCTGCATCAACTGACCGTAGGATTGCGAAAGCATCTGTAACCGTTAATATGGGTGGTCTTGCGGCGGCGATTGAATTTTATCAGACCCAGCCCGTGCCAAATCTAATCATTGTTGAAAGCCTTGCACCAGTTCAAGCAATGCTTAAGCAATTGGATAATCTTGCAAGCCTTTGTGATGAAGGCGTGAAATTAATCATGATTGGCGATGCAAATGATGTAAGCCTTTATCGTGAATTAATCCGCCGTGGTGTGTCTGAATATTTGGTTCCACCATTGCAACCATTGCAATTAATTCGTGCAATTTCAACGCTTTATATTGATTCAACAAAACCATTTATGGGGCAATCAATTGCATTTGTTGGCGCAAAAGGTGGCGTTGGTTCATCAACAATCGCACATAATGTGGCGTGGTCACTTGCCGAACAGGCGCGCGTAAATACAACATTGGTTGATTTAGACCTGTCATTTGGAACCACTGGCCTTGATTTTAATATTGACCCTGTAACCTCTGTGGTTGATGCGCTTGAAACCCCTGATAGAGTTGATGACGTTTTGCTTGATAGGCTTTTGACACGCCACACAGACAGATTAACATTATTCACCGCCCCATCATCAATTGATCGTGACTTTGAAATAAGCCATGACGCCTATGAAGTTGTTATTGATGGCGTAAGGCGTGGCGTTCCTTATGTTGTGCTTGATTTGCCACATGTTTGGTCACGCTGGATGCGCCACACATTAATGCATGCCGACCAAGTAATTCTTGTTTGCGAACCAGATTTAGCAGGTCTTAGAAACGCAAAAAGCATTTATGATATGCTTAAAGCAGGCCGCCCAAATGATGCGCCGCCGCGTATAGTATTAAACAAAGTTGGCATTCCAAAACGCCCTGAAATCCCTGTAAAAGATTTCGCGTCAGCAGTTGGCGCAGAACCAAGCTTGGTTTTACCATATGATCCGCTTTTATTTGGAACAGCTGCCAATAATGGGCAGATGGTATGTGAAGTTGGGCCACAGTCAAAATGCACTGAAGGCATTGATTTCCTTGCACAAATTATTTCTGGACGCACCCCAACTGTCGTTGAAAAACCAAAATTCTTCGACAAATTGAAAGCTATAAAATTAGGAAAATAAAATGAGTTTTGGCAGACGTGTACATAGCGAAGGCGAGGTTGAAGTAAAACCTACACCTGCGCCTGCAAAACCTGCAGCACCAGTAGCAGCACCAGTTGCAAATGTTGAAGCAGCCTCTGCGCCCAAAACTGCAAACCAAAATGCTACCCCATCTATTGATAGGGTGGCAAAGGTTGTTAAAGCCCCTTCCCCAGAAAAAGCGGCAAGGCCACAAGTAGTTGATACACGCGATGAAGAATATTATCGCATGAAATCTTCAATTTATAATGCGCTTATTGAAACCATTGACCTTAGCCAGCTTGCGCAATTAGATCAAAAAACTGCACGCGAAGAAATTCGCGACATTGTGAATGAAATTATCGCAATCAAACAAGTGGTAATGTCAATCAATGAGCAAGAGCAATTATTGGGCGATATTATCAATGATGTCCTTGGATATGGCCCATTAGAACCTTTATTAGAGCGCGATGATATTGCCGATATTATGATTAATGGCGCAAATGCAGTTTTCATCGAGGTTTCAGGTAAAGTAACAAAAACCCCAATCAGATTCCGCGATAATGCGCAATTAATGAATATTTGCCAACGTATCGTGTCCCAAGTTGGTCGCCGCGTTGACGAAGCATCGCCAATATGCGACGCGCGCCTTCCCGATGGTTCACGCGTTAACGTAATTGCGCCGCCGCTTGCGCTTGATGGCCCAACGGTTACAATTCGTAAATTCCGCCGCGATAAAATGAAAATGCAGGATTTGGTAAATTATAATTCCATTTCCGAAGCGGGCGCAAAGGTTTTGGGTATTATTGGCGCATGTCGTTGTAATATCCTTATTTCTGGTGGTACTGGTTCTGGAAAAACCACGCTTCTTAATTGTTTGACATCATTCATTGCACCTGATGAACGCGTAATCACCTGCGAAGACGCGGCAGAATTGCAATTGCAACAGCCACACGTAGTGCGCCTTGAAACACGCCCACCAAACCTTGAGGGTGCGGGTGCAATCACAATGCGTGATTTGGTTAAAAACTGTCTTCGTATGCGTCCTGAACGTATTATCGTGGGTGAGGTTCGTGGCCCCGAAGCGTTTGACCTTCTACAGGCGATGAATACAGGCCATGATGGCTCTATGGGAACATTGCACGCCAATAGCCCGCGTGAAGGTATTTCACGTATGGAATCAATGATTACAATGGGTGGCTTCTCATTACCGCCAAAAACAATCCGTGAGATGATTGCAGGATCTGTTGATATTGTTGTGCAAGCGGCACGTATGCGTGACGGTTCACGCCGTATCACACATGTTACCGAAGTTATCGGCCTTGAAGGTGATGTAATCGTAACCCAAGATTTGATTGTTTATGAAGTCGAAGGTGAGGATGCCAATGGTAAAATCATCGGCAAGCACCGTTCAACAGGTATTGCACGCCCTAAATTCTGGGATCGCGCACGTTATTACGGCATGGAAAAACAATTGGCAGAGGCACTTGATGCCGCAGATATATAGGATGGAGATATAAATGGATACCAATACTCTTATCCCAATCATGTTTGCAGGCGCGATTTTGCTAATTGGCCTTGCATTTGCAACAACCGATAATAAAAAAAGCGATGCACGCATAAAAGAGCTTAGCAAAGCCAAAGAAATGCAAATCAAACGTAAAAACGACCCCGATGCAGAGCGTCGTCGTAAAATGATTGGCAATCTAAAAGATTTAGAGATGAAAGAAAAACAATTGCGCAAAGCGCGTGTAAGCCTTTCATCGCAATTAGAGCAAGCAGGCCTAAATATAACTGAATTGACTTTTTGGATGTGGTCAATTGGGGCAGGTCTTATTGCAGCCACCATTGCAATAGCATTGCAACGACCAATTTATATAGCGGCTGGCGCAGCCTTGGGCGCAGGGCTTGGTTTGCCACGTTGGGTTCTTGGCTTTTTGGTAAAAGGACGCCAAAATAAATTTATCGCAGAATTTCCAAACTCTATTGAGGTAATTGTTCGTGGCGTGAAATCTGGCCTTCCATTGATGGAATGTTTGAAAATGATTGGCCGCGAAGCAGCAGAACCTTTGGCAGGTGAATTTCGCCGCGTTGTTGACCAATGCGCAATGGGTGTATCGGTTGAAAGCGCTATGGCAAAAATGTTCGAACGAAACCCACTTCCAGAAGTAAGTTTCTTCACGATTGTATTATCAATCCAAGCCAAAGCAGGCGGTAACTTATCCGAAGCATTAGGCAATTTGGCAAATGTTTTGCGTTCACGCAAATTAATGCGCGAAAAAGTAAAGGCAATGGCATCAGAGGCCAATGCATCTGCAAGTATCATTGGTGCATTACCAATCGTAGTTGCAACATTAGTAAGCTTTACCGCCCCCGACTATATGCGCCCAATTTTCGTTGATAAAACAGGTCAAATGTTTTTGATGATTGGTGCAGGCATGATGGGCATGGGTATTTTTGTAATGCGCAAAATGATTAGCTTCGACATATAGGTGCAAAAATGTTTCAGGAAATAAGCTCTCTTGCAGCAAAAATGACCGACCCCGCAATGCTATCAGCGGTGGGGATGGCAAGTGCAGCCTTTATAACAATTGTTACAATCGCCGCGCCATATATGAAATCGGATAAATTATCATCACGTATGAAATCTGTTTCAAATGACCGCGAAGACCTTAAACGCAGATCGCGCGCCTTACTTTCAAAAGAAGCAAGCAGCCCTGGTTTACGACGCGAAGATAAAGGCCCGTGGAAACGTATTGTTGAAAAACTTGACCTAAAAAAACTTCTTGAAGACCCAACTGTCGATGAAAAATTGCTTCAGGCAGGTTTACGTGGGCCAAAATATATTTCGATGTTTTATTTTGCACGTTTTGCGACGCCAATTTTATTCTTTATTTTGGCACTTCTATATCTTGCGACCAATGGTTCGCACATGGATAATAATCGCAAATTAGTTGTTGCAGTTGGCGCATGTGTTGCAGGTTTTTATCTTCCAACAATTTGGCTTACAAATTTGGGTTCAAAAAGACGTGCATCAATTATTAAGGCATTCCCTGACGCACTAGATTTGCTATTGATTTGCGTTGAATCAGGTATGTCAATCGAAGCCGCTTTTGCCAAAGTTTCCGAGGAAATTGGTTCAAGTTCAATTGAACTTGCCGAAGAATTGGGGCTTACAAATGCCGAACTTGCCTATTTGCAAGATAGGCGGGTTGCCTATGAAAACCTTGCAAGGCGCACAAATCACCCCGGTGTTCGTTCCGTTTCATTGGCACTACAACAGGCGGAACGTTACGGTACACCATTGGGAACCGCACTTAGAACAATGGCAAAGGAAAACCGCGAATTACGCATGACCGCAGCAGAGAAAAAGGCGGCGGCACTTCCTGCGCAATTAACGGTTCCAATGATTTTATTCTTCTTACCTGTTCTATTCATTGTAATCTTAACCCCTGCATATTTGAAATTCCAAAATATGAAAGGTCGCGATCAACAATTAGACCGTGCATCAATGAAGGGCGTAAAAGATAGCCAACCAACCGCGCCAAATACGCCAACAACACCAAATCCATAATTGAAATATTAAACAAAATAAAAGCCCGATTTTTTATCGGGCTTTTATTTTATTTTGATTTAGGTTCTTGTTTCCATCGCTGGGAACCATC
This sequence comes from Hyphomonadaceae bacterium, assembly GCA_027492515.1. Lineage (GTDB taxonomy): Bacteria > Pseudomonadota > Alphaproteobacteria > Caulobacterales > Aquidulcibacteraceae > Pseudaquidulcibacter. The sequence goes on along the minus strand of JAPUEP010000141.1, from coordinate 1,757 downwards.
AAGCATTTCGCGTAAATATTTTGTGTTTTGCTGTGCAATATCAGTTGGCAAATCTGATTGTGCAACCTGCTCACTCTCTGCAAGGCGCCCTTGTATGCCAATCGCTAGGGCAAGATTTTGTCTTGCTTGAATTGGTGCGCCCGGCATATTTACTGCCTGTCTTAAGACTGCTTCTGCCTCGTTGAATTTACCTGCCATCATAAGCGAAAAACCAAGATTAGAGGCAAAATTTGGATTATTTGGCGCCAAAGTGCGCGCTTCATTATAAGATTTATAGGCTTGGTCAAAATTGCCCAAATTATCAAATGCAATTCCAAGATAATTTCTTATCTCTGCATCATTGGCCATAAGTGTTTTAGCTTTGGTAAGCGCTTGGGCTGCTTCTTCGAATTTATTTGATTTCAACAAAGAAGAACCAAGGACTTTCCATAATTTGCCATTGTTTTCAAAATTTTGGATACCCATTGCTGCGGTTTCAATTGCCTTATCATATGAACCAATACGTTCGAGGGCATTTGCAGCCTCTGTGGCAACTTCTTCATCTTTTTGATTTTTTGAAAACTCAACGACCCAGAAACGTGCCTGCGTTATTAAATCCGCCCTTTTTGCTTCTTCGCGTTGTTGCTTTGTAGCAGGTGGGCCAAGTTGCTTTAAAGTCTCTTTATCGGCTTCTAATGCGTTTTGTACTGTTGCTTCAAGGTTTTCACCGGGCATTTGTACTTGTGGTGTCATGCCAGCCCTTAAAGGTGTTGCGCTTGCTTTTTTGGGTTTACCGAAACCAAAGGCATTGGCATCATTAACAAATGCACCTTGCGCAATTATGGCTTGTGCCAATATGCAAGTTGAAATAAGCAATTTATTACGCAAAATAACCCCCAATATTTTCAGCTTTAAAAGCAATAAAATTAGTGGTTAATTTTCTAGTGATTTTGGTTAACAAATTGTCAATTATTGGTTTAAAATATTTTAATTTTTAAATCAGCCAAATTGGGAAAGAATAAATGAGTGAAAAAAATATCCCGCTTTACGTAATTTGTGAAAATGAATTTGAAGAATTTTCAAAACAATTGGATGAATTTGAAAATTCATATTTGAATTCAATTGGATTTAGCGCAAAAAGCAAAGAGATTGCCAAAATACCATCAAAAAATGGAAAAATTTCAAAAATCATTTTTGGAATGGGTAAAGAATTTAATAGCCAAAATTTTGGCATAATCGGGCGTGTTTTTGATGAAGGAAAATATATTTTAGAAACCAAAATTACGCCGCAAAATGCCAATGACTCAATTTTATATTTTGAGCTTGGAAAATATTTTTATGATACATTCAAAACAAGCCCGCGCAAAAATATCGAATTAATAATACCAAATGCAAATAATGAATGGGGCAAAAAATTTGCTGATATAATTAATAAAGGCCGCGATTTAGTAAATTCGCCAACCAATATACTTGGGCCCGATGCCTTGGCGCAAAAAATAATTGAAACGGGCAAAGAAAATAATTGCCAAATTGAAATTATTGAAGGTGATGATTTATTAAATCAAAATAACCCACTTATTCATGCCGTAGGCCGCGCAAGTTCACAAAAGCCGCGATTTGTAATTATACGAAAACCAAAAGCCAATGCGCCAAAAATTGGAATAATTGGCAAGGGTGTAGTTTTTGATACTGGCGGTCTTAATATAAAAACTGGCAATTTTATGGGGTTGATGAAAAAAGATATGGGTGGCTCGGCCTGCGCCCTAACTTTATTTAGA
>JAPUEP010000140.1 GCA_027492515.1 Hyphomonadaceae bacterium | reverse complement strand
TTCTTCTATTCTTGCGCCATATTTAAAAAATAATAATGGGCAATTAATTGCTGCGCATTTTGATACTTCGACAACCAATTCACCATTGGTTAAATCCATGGTTGATGATTTTGCTAAAAAATTTGCAAATTCACCTGAAACTTATGGCGATGTAAAGATTGTTCCTTTTGGTCCACGCTCTAAAGACCTTGTAGAGCCTAATTCTGTTGATGCAATTGTGACATTCCGCAATATACATAATTGGATGAACCAAGGGTGGGCAGATAAAGCTTTTGATGATTTTTACAAAGCGCTTAAACCTGGTGGTCTTCTTGGTATTGAAGAACATCGCGCCGATGAAGATAGCCCGCAAGATCCCCTTGCTGCGGATGGTTATGTTCGTGAAGATTATGTAATCGACATGGCAAAAGATGCGGGCTTTGTTTTAGTTGGCAAATCGCAAATAAATTCTAATCCAAAAGACACAAAAGATTATCCATTTGGTGTTTGGACACTTCCGCCAGTTGGTCGCACTGCACCACTTGGAAAGCCTGATAATCCTGATTTTGACACAAGTAAATATATGGCAATTGGTGAAAGCGATCGTATGACTTTGCTTTTTGCCAAACCACTAAATCCACCTATTATGGTTGCCAGCACAAGTGAAAAACCAACTAAAAATAAGTTTAACCCCGTTAAAGTTGTTTTTGATGCCGTTAAAAATAAAACCAGCGCAAAAAACACAAAAACCGCAAGCGCACTTCCAACCACTGATACTAACAAAATTGTTCAAACAACTAATGATTCTGTAAAAATTGCCGCATCAGACACAACAACAAAAATAAATGATGCAAATGATCAAATTAAGACCGAAACTAAAATCGCACAAAATACTATTCCAGTTCCAGTTCCTGTTAAAGTTGATTTAAAACCAACGCTTGAAACCAAAACAGAGGTTAAGCCAACGCAAGAAGCGGCAAAAATACAAACCGAACCAAAAACAGAAATAGAATTGCCTGAATTCTCTGTTCCTGAATGGAATGGAAATACAAAAGAAAAAACTGAAGCCAATAAAACCTTAGAAGCAAAAGATACTAATGAATTGGCGCAGGATACAGTTGAAGCGCCGAACCCTGATGAAAAAAGCGTAACAATTGCAAAATCTGTTAACTCAAAAAGCAAAAAGCCAAGCACTAAAAAAGCTGAACCTGTAATTGCTGAAAAAGAAAAATCAGCTACAAAATCAGTTCAAAATAAAGGCACATCAGCAAAAGAAAAAACAATTACAGCTTCAAAAAATGAAAGCAAAACAAATTCAAAAGATAAAAAAGCCGTAGCTTCTTCAAAAGACGATAAAACAAAATCGGCACAAAAAGGCACAAAGCCAGAACCTAAAACTACGACAAAAGGCAAAACTACCGATAAAAATACAAAAGCAAAAGCCACAGATAAAAATGAAAAGCCAACCACCAAAGGCAAAAATACAAAAACTACTGAGGCGCAGAAATCCAAAACTTCAAATAGCCAAAGCAAATCAACAAAGCCTGATACTAAAAAAACTGATGCTAAAAAGCCTGATTCAAAGGCAAGTGGCTCTAAAACTACTAATAAGAAAAGCGCCAATTCCCCAGATTGGGTAGTGCCGAATAAGAAAAAGAAATAATTGAAATAATTTAACTTGCACCTTTGGTAAGGATTGTAAAAAACACCTCATATCAAACGGAGGGCTTAATGAAGCTATTTTTGCCAAGTATATTATTATTATCAACAATTATTGCGCCAAATGTTTATGCGCAAAATGCCAAACTTATTCCTGCCAATAAATTATATGGTTTTTATGATAAGTTCCTTGAACTACCGCCGCAAAAGCGTGACCATATTAAAATTCAATATGGTCTTGTGATTAAAGAGGGCAAACTTGAAGGTCTTAACCTTGTTTATAAAGGCCAAAAAACCAAAATTGAATATGATAGAAATGGTAAAATCCTTACTTACCCAAGCTATGACGCCCTAAAAAATGGCCAAGTGGAAATAATTGGCGTTAAAAAAGGTGGCTTTAGTATTGATGCAATCCCCCTAATCCCAGTTTCAAATCGAATAAGTGTTGCAATTATTAGTGATGCAATTAGTGACTTTCATTCATCACTATCTGTGGCGGGGCCATTAGCCATTATGGTACCCAAATTAAATTCAATAAAATTTGTAGGTGTAAATGCCGCATTTGCAGTTTTTAGTGATGGGCGTAAAATGCCAATTACTGAAAATGATAAAGGTGTAATTTTCAACCCAAACCTTGCAAAATATAAGGGCGCGGTGAATGTTGAACTTGCACAAACACCAACTAATATTGAATATGCAAAGTGATTTTGTCGCAGGCGAAATACGCATTGGAAACAGATTATTTAAACTATTATTTAACTCTATTAGTTAAGAGGTTGATGGGATAGATTTTGTAATATAAGCTGCGAAAAAAATCCGTATGCTTTGAGGGAATGAAATGGCCGGTCTTTCCAGCTTACACGTTTTGGTTGTTGACGATAACGCACACATGCGTTCTATCGTTGTTGCCATATTACGTGGTATAGGCGTTGGAACAGTAAAAGAAGCCGGCGATGGCGCAGACGCCCTAGAAGCAATGCGCGCTGGCGTTCCCGATATTGTTATTGCAGATTTGAACATGGATCCAATTGATGGGCTTGATTTTGCGCGCATGGTAAGAACTGCGCCCGATAGCCCATTCCCATTCGTTCCAATCATCATGATGACAGGGCATACAGAAAGATCAAAAGTAACCGCGGCACGTGATGCAGGCATTAATGAATTATTGGCAAAACCAATTTCGGCGCGTACCTTGCTTGATAGAATCATTGCGGTTGTTGATAGGCCGCGCCCATTCATTAAAACTGCAACTTATGTTGGACCATGTAGAAGAAGAACGACACCAATGGATTTTGCAGGCCCATGGCGCCGTTCAACTGATGACCCTGAAGCAGAAGAAGCAAAACTTAAAGTAAGGCTTGCCAAAGAAGAAGCAGAACGCACCGGGGAGGCAGGATAAATGACGGAAATTATCCCACCTTCATTCATGTTACAAAAAAAAGTTGGCGGTTCTGCGGCGCGTTTAATAACCCCAGAGGCTGTTGCACGCGCACAAGATAATGTTGATTTGCTGCGTCCACCAATACAGCGTGAAGTTGCACGATTATTAGAAGAAATTGCCCGTGCTGCGCGGGTTCGTGATATTGGTGCACGTGATTTTATTTGGTCACGCGCGCATGAAATTCGTGGCCTTGCAGGAAGCGCAAAACGCATACGCCTTGGTCAAATAAGCAATATTTTGTGCCATTATCTTAATGATACGCAAATTGGTTTTAAACCAGATGCAAATTTGATTACGAAAATTTCGGTGGCGGCATTACATACTTTGCACGATAATTCTGATGAAGATGCCGCAGTTGCACAATTAGTTGATGATTGCTCAACCGCCGCAAGCAGACAGAAAATACGCGAAGGCCGCGGGGAATTAGGCTAAATCTTTTTAGCCATTAAAATTCCATCACCCACAGAAGTAAGACAGATTTCAAATCTTTTGTCATTAAGTGCGGTTTTTGCAAGCTCATTGATTGCAATGCCTTGTTTGTCATCTTCTTTTGGTTCAATTGCGCGCCCTGAAAGGAACATATTATCAACCAAAAGAAGCCCCGCCTTCCTAAGTAATTTATAGGCATATTCATAATAGATTGGATAATTTGCTTTATCGGCGTCAATAAAAACTTGATCCACCCTGCCCGCATATCCCATTTCCAATAGTTTTTCCAAAGATTGGATTGCATCACCCTTCATTGAGGTAATATATTTATCAAAATTTGCCATTGCCCAATATTTTTGCGCAATTTCAAGATATTCGCCAGACATATCAAGGGCGAATAAATGCGCATTTGGCCCTGCATTTTTCACCATAGAATTCATGGTAACAAGTGATGAATAACCAGTGAAAACCCCAATTTCCACCGCAATACGACTATCATTTAGACGTGTCATAAAGGCCATAAACGCCCCTTGTTCGTGGGCGATTTGGTAATTTGCGCGCGGATGGCTTTGGGTTTCTTCGCGGCAGGCCTTCAAAGCCTCGGTTTCTTTATAATTGTTTTCAATCAAAAATTCGATTGTTTTCGGGCTTAAATCAATGCTGCTTCTTGTCATGCGCGCTCTTGTAGCCAAAAATATCAAAAAACGAAAGCGCAAATATCAAGACCAAGCAGATAATTAGCAAAGATAGGCTTCCATACGTATCATTTTGCGAAAACCAGATATTGTTTTGATAGACCTTTAAAGTCAAAATTTCAGGAAATAATACAAGCTCTAGCCATGTCCAAATACCGTGTAAGGCGGCGGCGGCAATATAACCAAACCTATTTGCTAAAATCGTAAAAATCAGTCCGATTAGATAGGAATCAATAATAACAATTGGGCTTCTATATCCCTGAAGGAATTGAATTGTTGGGAAAATTAATGCGCATAATAATATGCCATTTAATCTTCCATAATTTTCAACAAGCTTGGTGCGAACAAATTTTTGCGCAATAAATTCCTCGCAAAAGCCGTGTATGAATAGGATTATGGCGCTAAATAATAATGTTATATTTGCAAAATTACTTTTGGGCACAATTGATATTGTTTTTGTAAAAAGTGCAATCGCCCATGATCCAAAAACAATGAATGAAGCGCAAAACGCCCCAATTATAATCGCTATAAAATTAAAGTCTTTGGGCGATATTAAATCATTATTTTTTGCAAAGAATATTTTTGCAAAAACCAAAATCAGCGCAAGATTAATGAATTCACGAATAGGAAAATTAATTCCTTTATCATTGGCAAAAAATGCAATTATTTTGCTTACTTCACCTGCAATATAAACGCAAAAAATGGATATTATTGCATAAATTATTGCATGATATTTTGCGGGAATTTTATTTAAAAAATCTTGCACGAATAAAACCTTCAATTTTAAAATAATCTATCGACAAAGCATTTAGGAAAAGTGTATTTATTAGGGCCAGGCAACACTAATTAACAAAACGTGACTTGATTTTAACTAAAAGCTACGGTGAAAACAGGGTTTTTTCGATATGAATATCGTAAAAATGCTTTTTCGCTGTAGATTGACGTTAAAATCAAGCCTAAGGTGAAATAGAAATGGCTTTATGGAGGCACGAAAAACCTTGAAATATTACCAATATTCCTGCGGTTTCCCGCACCACCCTAAAGCCATTTCTATTTCATCACGTTTTATTAATTAGTGTTGCCTGACCCTCTAATGTCAAATTTCAATGAAATAAGCTTTTCCCAAAAAACCCTTAATCGCGATGCAGACATACGTATTTCACCTTCATTCTTACAGGATGCATTGGCAAACAAAGATACAAGAATTGCGCTTTTTTGCGATGATTTGGTATTATTTCCCTTACAGAATGAAAAAATAACCAATCCAAAAACTTATAATTATGAGGATATAAAAGAATTTGTTGATGCAAATTCATTTTGGATTGCGGCGGGCTTTGATAATAATAATGCCCCTATTTTATTACTTAATATAGATGCGCAATATAAAGAGGCTTGCGAAAAAAAACTTAATGGTAGCTTTCAAAGTTTAAGGTCTGCATTATGGCAAATTAGAATTTCTGAAAGCGAAATATATGGCCTTGGGAATTCGCTATTTTCATGGCACAAAAACCACCAATTTTGTGCAAAATGCGGAACTAAAACTATTGCCGCCGACATGGGCTTCAAGCGCATATGCCCAATTTGTAATACGGAACACTTTCCACGGGTTGACCCCGTTGTTATTATGCTTGTTCTTAAAGATGATAAATGCCTTTTTGGGCGTTCAAAATTCTTTCCGCCCGGCCTTTATTCTATATTAGCAGGATTTATGGAACCTTGCGAAACAATTGAACAAGCCTGTATGCGGGAGGTTTTTGAAGAAACCGCAATAGAAATTGAAAAGGTCGAATATATTGCCAACCAACCATGGCCTTTTGCATCGCAATTAATGATTGGGCTTCGTGCATTTGCGAAAAATGACGAAATAAAAATCAACAAAGATGAATTAGAAGACGCATTATGGCTTGACCGTGACCAAGTGCGCCAATTATTAAGTAAAAATGGTTTGGAAATAAATGGTGATAAAGTCTTTGGCCCAAGACCATCGGCAATTGCGCATGCTTTAGTAAGTGATTGGCTAAATTACGACAAATAATATGCATTAAACAATCATATTTTTAAAGTAATATGACACTATTCAAAAAATCATCGATTAATTCAAAATTAAATCAAATTCGCGAAAAACTTATAAATGCGAATGAAAAACAATTGCAAAAACAAAGTTTTATGTTACGTTAACGTTAAAGGAGCGATACATGCGCAATTTTTTTTCGGCAATAAGTATTATAAGCATTATGACTTTGGCTGCCTGCGGCCCGAATCAGGGACCTAAAAATGAAAACAGCGCAATGTTGCAAAAAAAAACAACAGAAAATGTAATTATAAAAATTGGTGATGATGCGCCAAATATTATTACCAAAGGTGCGTTGTCGGGTAATGAATTTGAACTTAATCTTCATGAAAAACTAAAAAATGGCCCATTGGTTTTATACTTCTTTCCAAAAGTATTTACCCCTGGCTGCACCGCCGAGGCGCATGAATTCGCCGAAATGACAGATGAGTTTAAAAAATCAGGCGCCGACATTATTGGTATGAGCGGTGATGATATCGAAGGATTAAAAAAATTCTCCAAAGAGGAATGCCGCGATAAATTTGCCGTTGCCATTGCAACCCCTGAAACTATTAAAGCCTATAATGTTGCATTTGGCCCTGCACAGGACAGAAGCAACCGAACCTCATTCGTAATTGGACAAGATGGAAAAGTTAAATTTATTTATTCCAATCTTGATTATAAAAATCACGTCAAACTTACTTTAGAAGCTGTGAAAGCCCTAAAAGTCGGGAAATAATTCATAAAACAGCCTTAAAAGCCCCAATTGCAGAATTTATGCAATTGGGGCTTTTTTTATGCTTGACAAGCAAGGTGTTATAGTTTAGCAATACACCCAAGCACTAATACAGCGCACGAAAGGAACAACATGACACGTGGCGTTAGCTTTGACTGGCGGGATGATCTGCCAATTTGGAAACAAATTAAAGATAGGTTGCAAGGCGCAATCATGGATGAAACTTATAAAGAAGGTGACGCAATTCCAAGCGTTCGCCAACTGGCTTTAGATTTAAAAGTTAATCCATTAACAATTTCACGCGCCTTTCAAGAATTGGTTGATGAGGGTCTAATTGAAAAAAGACGGGGACTTGGAATGTTTGTTGCACCTAATGTTGCGCAAAGCCTTTTGGCGCGCGAACGCGAAAACTTCATAAAAAACGAATGGCCAGAAATTTTAAAGCGCATTGATGCACTTGGCCTAAGTAAAAAAGATTTATTAAACTCAGGGGGCAATAATGACTGAAGAAATTCAATCAAAGCCATTAATAATTGCAAATAATCTTGCAAAATCATATGGCGCAAAACAAGCCCTTAAGCCAAGCAGCTTTGAAATTCCTACGGGGCAAATTGTTGGTATAATTGGTGCAAATGGTGCCGGTAAATCAACATTGCTTAATTGCATACTTGGGCTTTCGGAATTTGATGGTCAAATTACTGTTATGGGGCAAAACCCATTACAAAATCGTGCGCAATTAATGAATGATGTTTGCTTTATTGCGGATGTCGCAACCCTACCAAAATGGGCACGAATTGACGAATTATTAGATTGGCTAAAAGATATTCATCCAAATTTTTCAATCGAAAAAGCAAGAAAAAGAATTATCGACGCCAAAATCCCACTTAGAAATAAGGTGAAAACCCTTTCAAAAGGCATGATGGTTCAAGTTCATTTGGCGATTGCCTTGGCAATTGATGCAAAATTACTTGTCCTTGATGAGCCAACATTGGGTTTGGATATCATTAATCGTCACGCTTTTTATGATGCGATTTTGCAAGATTTCTTTGATGAAACCCGCACAATTTTGGTAACAACCCACCAAATTGACGAGATTGAACCAATTTTATCCCATGCAATGTTTATTAAAAATGGCGAAATCACGCTTAATGCTTCGTTGGATGATATTTCTGATAAATTCCTTTGTGTAGATGTTGGCGATGACAAAAAAGCTAGCGCCCAGAGCATGGGGCCAATTTATTCAAGAAGCCTTATGGGGCGCACAACTTATGTTTACAATAATCAAACACAAGAATCGCTTTCCACACTTGGCGATGCGCGGCGCGTTTCTTTAGCCGACCTTTTCGTAGCTCTTGCAAGCGATGGGGGCGAAAATGTTAATGGCGCTAATTAAAAACGTAAAACCAAAATTGGCAAAACCCTTAAATGATAACGAGGCTCAAAATCAAAATTTGCGCCAGATTAAAAGTTTAAAAGGAACAAAAAAATGAAAAAGTTTCTTACACTTATAAAACGTGATTTAAGCGAAAACCGTGGTGCATTAATTATCACACCAATGGCAATCGCAAGCGTTATATTCGCCCTTGTTTTTATTTCCATTGCAATGGGAAAATTCGAATTCGGCAATGATCATGGAATAAATTTTGGCGCAACATCAGATGCCAATGTAAATGCAGATATTGAAATGAACGGCGATCATTACAAAATCTACAAAGAAAATGGCGTTCTTTACAAAGACAATGGCACAACCAAAGAGCCATTTGTTGGAAAAGTTGACAATCAAGACGTAAAAGCTATTTCACAAGTCTTTGTTATGGCAAGTGCAGCAAGCGCAATTATACCAATATCAGTTTCAGTAATCGCAATCATTTTTGTGCTTGCTGGTGCATTATATGATGAACGTAAAGAGCGTAATATTATGTTTTGGAAGTCACTTCCAATAAGTGATTTACAAACCGCAGGTGCAAAGATTGTAAGCATTGTTGGCGGTGGCCTTGGATTTGCGGCATTAAGCGCCTTTGTATTACATATCGCAATGATGGTCTTGATTGCAGTTTCGGCAAATATCATGGGCATTAAAATCCCAAATGCTAGCTTGCTTGATATGGGTGTTGTTGCAAACACAACTGGTCAAATTTGGATTGATATTATTATTGTATTGTTCGGATATGCACTTTGGGCTTTGCCAGTTTATGGATGGATCCTTGCAAGTTCTGCATTTGCACCAAAATCACCATTCTTTTGGGCAATTCTTCCAATCGGTTTGTTACCGTTGCTTGCAAAAATCTTCTTTCAAGGTTCAGTAGAGCCAGCTTTAACACCATTGCAACATTTAAGCGGGCAACCAATCATTGAAGCATTTGGAAAAGCGTTCAAAAGTGTTGAAAACTCACAAACCATAAGAGATAACAATTTCAGCATTGATATGAGTGGTGTTTACCAAACCTTTGCCGAACCACAGCTTTGGATTGGCGTAATTGTTGGCCTTGCCTTTATTTATGCCGCTTCAGAAATAAGAAGAAGAAAAGCATTATAATTTGCAAACTTTATCTTCCACCGCTATGTTTCCTCCATGACAGAAGCGGTGGAAGTAAATTTCGATGGTTTAGTTGGTTTAACCCATAATTTTGGCGGATTAAGTCATGGCAATATTGCCAGCGCCACAAACAAAAACCAAATTTCAAGCCCAAAACAAGCAGCATTAGAAGGCCTCGAAAAAGCCTTAACCTTGCGAAATATGGGGCTTGTTCAAGGGATTTTGCCACCGCATGAGCGCCCATTCTTACCTGCATTAAAGCGCCTTGGGTTTAGCGGTTCTGATAAATCAATTTTAGAAAAAGCATTTTCAACCAACCCGCAATTAGTTGCGAACGTTAGTGCATCTTCAAATATGTGGGCGGCAAATGCGGCGACGATTTCGCCCGCAAGTGATTGCAGCGACAAACGTCTTCATGCAACCCCTGCGAACCTTCACACAATGGTACATCGCGCCATTGAAGATGGTCAGACATCAAGAACGCTTTCAAAATTATTTGAAAATGAAGAATATTTTCAAGTTCATAAACCATTGCCACACCATGCCCTAACCTCTGATGAGGGGGCGGCAAATCATAATCGTATGTGCGCCGAATATGGTCAAAAGGGTTTGGAAATATTTATTTATGGGCGTGACGGTTTTGAAAATTATGATGCAAAATTCCCTGCGCGCCAAACCCGCCAAACTGGTGAAATAATTTCGCGTTTTCATGGGCTTGATGATGCACACACAATTCATTCACGCCAATCAAAAAAGGCGATTGAAGCGGGTGCATTTCATAATGATGTGGTTGCTGTAACAAATAAAAACCTCCTATTCTTTCATGAATATGCGTTTGAAGATAAAGACGGTCTGCAAAATGAAATCAAACAAAAAGCGCAAAATTTGTTTGAACCAATTTTTATCGAAGTTTTAAACCGTGATGTTCCGATCGAAGATGCGATAAAATCATATCTTTTCAATACGCAAATCGTTTCAAGCCCCGATGAAAACGGTCTTATGACGATTATTGCGCCTATGGAATGCGCGCAAAACTTAAATGTGAAACGCTATCTTGAATATTTAATCGCGGGAAATAGCCCGATTGGCGCGGTAAGGTTTGTTGATGTTCGCGGCTCTATGCGAAATGGCGGCGGCCCTGCTTGCTTGCGTTTGCGTGTTGTTTTAACCCCTGAAGAAATTTCAAAACTTGGCGGGCGTATGCTTCTAAGTGATAAATTACATGGCGAATTAGTGGCATGGGTTGAAAAGCATTATCGTGATGAATTGTCACCAAAAGACTTGGGTGATTATTCACTTGTCGAAGAAGGTCGCACAGCGCTTGATGAGCTTACACAAATCATGCACCTTGGAAGTGATTTTTACGATTTCCAGAGAATATAATGAAGCGTATTTTTATTGCCCTTCCAATCCCTGACAAAATAAGCGCAGGCCTTTTGCCATTACAAACAGGGCTTGAAGAAGGGCGTTTTTCACCGCCACAGAATTTTCATATAACATTGCGCTTTATTGGCGATATGCAGGAAAATGATATTGCCGATTTAGATGAAGAATTGGCAAAAATTGAATTCCCGCAATTTGAAATTTCGCTTTCATCAATTGGTTTTTTCGGAAATGATAATCCGCATTCAATTCATGCATTGGTTGATCAAAGCCCACAATTAAAATCGCTTCATGATAAAATTGATAATATTTGCAACAAATTAGGCTTTGAAAAAGATCACAAAAAATACATTCCGCATGTAACGCTTGCATATATGAAATCTAATGCACAGCTTGCACCAGTTTTGGAATATCAATCAAATCACGCCCTTTTCAAAAGCAAAACATGGAAAGCAGACAGATTTTTCCTTTATTCTTCCACAATAGGAAAAGGCCCAAGTTTTTATAATATAGAGGCTGAATTTCCACTAAAAAGCATTTAATAATAAGAATTATTTTCTACTTGGCAAAATGAATTTGGTTTGCGATAATAGGGTATGAAAAAAGATATTTTATCCCCTCCCCGCCGTGAAATTTTACAAGCCATTGTTGGCGCGCCATTAATCTTTGCTGCAGGGCAGGCTTTGGCTGATGGCAAACCTACAACTTATTCTGAACTTGGGAAAAAAGCCCCCAAATTTAATTTAAAGAAATTCGGTGGCGGTACTTTTTCAAATGCAGATTTCAAAGGCAAAACTACCATTGTTGAATTTTGGGGACTTTGGTGCCCTGATTGTATGGCAGATGCGCCATTAACTGCACAGGTTGCCGCGCGCGCAAACGCAACCAAAAACCTGCGCTTTATTGGTATTCATACTGCGGGTCGTTATGGTCGCTGGGGCAGTCTTGACGCCTATTTTAAAGAGAAGGGCTATTCATATCCTGTGGCGATTGATGATGATAAAACGGCCTATAATGCATTTAAAGTGCAATGGGTTCCGACTTATTTAATCATCGATAAAAATGGCACTATTGCCGATTTCACAACTGACCTTGGAATTGGTGGCATTGGGGTTGATGCATTATTGGCGCGCGCCAATAAAATTGCGATGCGCAAATAAGCAAACCACACATTGCGAAATCAAAAATCGTAATTAAGTACAAAACTTAATTACGATTGCTTGAGGCAAAATTGAAACCCCATATTCGAACTTCTACTTTGTTAGAAAATCTACTTATTGATTTGCCACAGACCGAACGGGCAGATATTGGACAAATTGTATCTGTTTTACGCGGTAAAGTTTTTGCAATTTTAATATTGGTTTTTGCGCTTCCCGTTTCAATTCCAAATATCCCAGGGATTTCAACGCTTTTTGCGCCATTAATT
>JAPUEP010000139.1 GCA_027492515.1 Hyphomonadaceae bacterium | reverse complement strand
ATCCAATACACTTGTCAAGATTAAGAACCATTCCAATTTGTGCTCTTACTTTCATGCTCTTTTTCCTATTTAGAAGTTACAAATTGATTTGATGTGTCGTAATTTTCTTCATTCATAAAATCGACTTTTTCCATTTTACGAAGAATGATAAATTCATCACGATTAGATCCCACTGTGCCATAATAATTAAAATCATAGGCAAGTTGGGCGTAACCACCAATCATATGTGTCGGTTTAAGAACTGCGCGGGTAACGGAATTGTGAATACCGCCACGCGCACCAGTTATTTCAGATCCTGGCGTATTTAGGATTTTCTCTTGCGCATGATACATTAAAATCATGCCCTCATTTACGCGTTGCGATACCACTGCACGTGCAGTAATCGCGCCATTGGCATTATAGGCTTCGACCCAGTCATTATCGATAACGCCGATTTTTTTTGCATCTATTTCTGAAACCCAAACAATTGGCCCACCGCGCGACAGGGTCTGCATCAACAAATTATCAGTATAAGTTGAGTGAATGCCCCATTTTTGGTGTGGTGTAATGAAGTTTAAAACCACTTGTTTGTGGGTTTTGCCAGATTTGGATTTGGCGAATTTATCTATTACCTCAGCAGTAGTTTTCATATCTACAGGCGGTTTATAGACGCATAATTGCTCACCAAATGCACGCATCCATTTGTGATCTTGGTATAATTCCTGCCGCCCTGTTAAAGTTCGCCAAGGAATTAATTCATGCACATTTGTGTAACACGCGTTGTAACTTACATGCTCCGATTCAATTCCTGACCATGTAGGTGAGGATATAATTTTACGCGGTTGGGCTTGAATGTCCCTAAAGCGGATTTTTTCATCTTCACGCGGAATAGCAAGGTGTGTATGGTCACGACCAGTATTCTGCCCCAAAGCTTCCCATGCCTTTAAGGCGACATGACCATTGGTTTCAGGTGCTAGTGATAAAATCATTTCAGCGGCATCAATTGCACTATCTAATTTGGGAAGTCCTTTTGATACACCTTCTTCAGTAATTGTATGATTCAATTCACCAAGCATTTTTAATTCAGTATCAGTGTTCCAGCCAATACCCTTGCCGCCATTTCCTAGTTTACCAAGCAAAGGCCCGATTGAAGTGAATTTTTTATAGGTGTTAGGATAATCCCGTTCTACCAAAAATACCGCTGGCATAGTTTTGCCAGGAATTGGCTCACATTCGCCTTTTGCCCAATCTTGGACTTCAAAAGGCTGCGCAATTTCATTTGCAGTATCGTGCTTAATGGGGTTTAAGACAACATCATGCTCGATGCCCAAATGCCCCACACAAAGTTCTGAGAATTTTTTAGCAAAGCCTTTATAAATTTCCCAATCCGATTTACTTTCCCACGCAGGATCAACCGCCGCAGATAGCGGGTGAATGAATGGGTGCATGTCCGAGGTATTTAAATCATGCTTTTCGTACCAAGTCGCGGTTGGCAAAACGATATCTGAATACATGCAAGTAGTGGACATTCTGAAATCCAATGTAACCAACAAATCTAATTTGCCTTCTGGCGCATCGTCATGCCAAACTACATCGCGGGGCTTTTGCTCACCTGTTTGACCTAAATCTTTGCCCTGCACACCATGAGAAGTTCCAAGAAGGTGCTTAAGGAAATACTCATGGCCCTTACCTGATGAACCAAGAATATTTGAACGCCAAACAAACATATTTCGCGGCCAATTTACTGGATTATCGGGGTCGTGGCATGAAAGTTTAAGATCGCCAGATTTCAAACCGCCAACAATTGCTTCACCAACATTAGCGCCAGAAGTATGGATTTTCGCACCCAATTCAAGCGGATTAGTTTCTAATTGTGGTGCCGAAGGTAACCAGCCGAGGCGTTCGGATTTTGCGTTACAATCAATGAAAGATAGCTCCTTCCATTCCTTGTCATCTTCTAATGGAGATAGAATTTCTTCCATTTTAAGCTTTTCATATCGCCACTGGTCGGTATGTGCATAAAAGAATGAAGTCGAATTTTGTTGGCGCGGCGGTCTATTCCAATCTGTTGCAAAAGCCAAAGGAACCCAGCCAGTTTGTGGGCGTAATTTTTCTTGACCAACATAATGGCTCCAACCGCCACCCGATTTACCAATACAGCCGCACATAACCAACATATTGATAATTGCGCGATAATTCATATCCATGTGATACCAATGGTTCATCGCTGCCCCAATGATTACCATGCTTTTACCATGCGTTTTATGGGCATTTTCGGCAAATTGACGTGCAACATTAATTACATGCTCACGCTTTACGCCTGTGATTTTTTCCTGCCATGCTGGAGTGTATGGAAAATCATCATCAAATGATTTTGCAGTATTCCCACCGCCAAACCCGCGATCCACGCCATAATTTGCAAGAAATAAATCATAAACTGAGGCAACAAGGGTTTCGCCTTCTTTTAAATTTAGTTTTAAAATTGGAACATTTCTATCGAGAATGCTTTCGTGTGAAGTTGCGGCGAAATAACCGTGTTCATGCTCCAAATTGCCGAAATAAGGAAAGGCTACCGAGGCGATTTCATGTTTGCTATGCTCATTTAAAGAAAGCATTGGCCAAATTTCTTCGCCAGTTACTTCATCCTTAAGCTCTAGGTTCCATTTACCTTTTTGACCCCAACGTGAGCCAATAGTGCCATTTGGAGCGTGAATTTCTTCATCCTTTGCACCAATAACAACTGGCTTCCATTCGGTATTATTGGTTGCACCCAATTCACCATCGAAGTCTGACGCACGTACCATACGTTCTGGCACCAATCGATCCCCTTGTTTTACAAGGCGAACTAAGAATGGCATATCAGTATAAGTGCGGCAATAATCGTCAAAATAGTCGGATTTGTTTTTCACATGCCATTCACTAAGAATTACATGTCCCATTGCCATTGCAAGTGCAGCATCAGTCCCTTGTTTTGGGTGAAGCCACAAATCACATAATTTTGCCACTTCCGAATAATCAGGTGTAACAGCAACCGTTTTTGCGCCTTTATAACGAACTTCTGTAAAGAAATGCGCATCAGGAGTTCTGGTTTGAGGAACATTTGAACCCCAGGCAATAATATAATTTGAATTATACCAATCTGCGGACTCTGGAACGTCGGTTTGTTCACCCCAAGTTTGTGGAGATGATGGTGGCAAGTCGCAATACCAATCATAAAACGACATACATACTCCACCAATTAGCGACAAATAGCGCGAACCAGCTGCGTAGGAAACCATCGACATCGCAGGAATTGGCGAGAAGCCAATTATCCTATCGGGGCCGAATTTCTTTGCGGTATAAATATTTGCCGCCGCGATGATTTCATTAACTTCATCCCAATTCGCGCGAACAAAACCACCGCGCCCGCGATAGGATTGATAATCTTTGACAGTCTCAGGGTTAGAAGCTACTGCCGCCCACGCATTTACAGGATCTTTGGCGATAACTTTTGCTGCACGCCAAGCTTTCAAAAGCCGTGAACGAATTAAAGGAAATTTGAGCCTTTGTGCAGAATATAGATACCAAGAATATGATGCACCACGCGCACAACCGCGCGGTTCATGGTTTGGCATATCAGTTCGTGTGCGCGGATAATCAGTTTGTTGGGTTTCCCACGTCACCAAACCATTTTTTACATAAATCTTCCAAGAGCACGAACCAGTGCAATTCACACCATGGGTTGAGCGAACAACTTTATCATGTTGCCAACGGCTTCTATAACCTTTTTCCCAACCACGGGTTTCATCAGTTTTAACACCGTGCCCATTAGAAAATTCTTCTTTTTCTCTTTTGAAAAAAGTTAGTTTATCAAGAAAATAACTCATAGCAAGTTTCCTTTAATTATCAAATTATTGTTATGGGTTTTGAACATAGGCGTTCTTACGAAGGTAGAACCACCAATTAATAATGATGCAAAGCGCATAGAAAATTGCAAAACCATAAAGCGCATTCTCAGGTGTTGCGGCTTTAATTTGCTCACCAAAAATTTGTGGAATTAGGAATGCACCATAGGCTGCGATTGCCGAAGTCCAACCCAAAACTGGACCCGCTTGTTCTTTATTAAATACGATTGCAATTGTTCTAAATGTTGAACCATTGCCAAGACCTGCTGCCACAAATAGCAACAAGAAAAGACCTAAAAACGGCATGAAAAATTCTTGTGGTGTTTCAGATGCATAGGCAGCTTTCATAAAATAGGCCAAACCAATTGCCGCACCAACCATTACGAATGAGATAATCTGTGTAACTAATGCGCCGCCAACCTTGTCGGATATCCAGCCGCCAACGGGACGAATTAATGCGCCAATGAACGGTGCCATCCATGCATACATTAAAGCACTTGGCCCATTTGGATTAGCGGTTGTGTGGGTATAAACACCATTTACTAAAATGTGTTTGAAGCCAAAAATAACCTCGATTGAAAGTGCAAGTGCTGCAGAGAAACCGATGAATGAGCCAAATGTCATTGTATAAATGATGGTCATTGCCCAAGTATGGCGATTATTGAAGATACCATATTGGCGCTTCAAACTTTCCTTATATTGCTGCCCCATTGGCACAATCATAAGCAAGCCAAGAGTTGCGACAATTACCATCGGAATAACTATCCACTTTGAGATATTCATCCCGCCCGCTTTTGCTGGCTGCATAAGCCAAAAACCGATTGCAGATGTTGCAAGGCCAATTCCTAACATTACAATAATTTTTGCAAACGCACCGATTGGCGAACCTAATTTTGGCGTTACATGTTCAACTTTAATATTATTCATTCCAACCCATGTTAGGATTGACAGCGGAATCAAAAACACCAACCAGATGAAACCCGCATTATGAATGTAAGTTTCAGCACCTGCAGGGATTTTGCCTAATATCCAACCAGAAGCCTTCTTAAGAACCATTGATTGACCGCCGAAAATAGACATTGTCATTACCAATGGAATTAAAATTTGCATGGTTGTTACACCAAAATTACCAAGCCCTGCGTTTAATCCCAATGCCAATCCCTGTTCCTTTTTCGGGAAGAAAAATGAAATATTCGACATTGAAGAAGCGAAGTTACCCCCGCCAAAACCAGATAGTAGAGCAAGTATCTGATAAACTATTAAAGGTGTGTTCTTATCTTGCAAAGCAAGGCCAGTCCCAATCGCTGGAACCATCAAAAGTAGCGTAGTTAAAAATAAAGTATTTCGACCGCCTGCAATACGAATTAAAAATGATGACGGAATACGAAGAGTTGCACCCGCAAGGCCGCCCATAGCTGCCAAAGTGAATAATTCAGGCTTTGTAAAAGGAAAACCTAAATTTAGCATTTGCACGGTTACAATTGACCAATACATCCAAACTGCGAAGCCGCACAAAAGGCTTGGAATTGAAATCCACAAATTACGATTTGCAATCTTTTTGCCTTCGGTCGCCCAGAAATCACCATCTTCGGGATCCCATATTTCTAAGTCTTTAGCCATTTTTGGCCTCCTTTAATATTCAATTTAATGTTTTGCTTCGCCAAGTTCAGGCAAGAATTTTCCTTTGGTGAGCTCTGGGTGAGATTGATGCTCCATCATGCGAACAGTTACATGCATCCAAATAAGTGCAATGCTCACAAGAACGAACAAAAGCATGAAGCATGAAGTCCAAATATTGGTGACAGTGTTAAGATAGCCGAAAGCAAGTGGTAAAATAAAACCCCCAAGCCCACCGATAAGACCCACTATGCCTGCAACGGAACCAACATTCGTAGGGTAATAAACTGGAATATGTTTATAGACCGCTGCCTTACCAAATGACATAAACAGGCCAAGCACGAAAATAATTATAGTGAACCAAGTGAAATCAAGGCCAAGACGCAAAGTCATATCACCTTTAATTCCGTGAACTACGAAATCGGTTGATGGGTATGATAATATGAACAAGCATAAAATGCTCACGATAAAGGTTAAATACATAACCGCACGCGCGCCGAATTTATCGGATAAATACCCACCTATTGCGCGAAATGCAGACGCAGCAACTGAAAAACTTGCGGCAAGTAAACCTGCTTTTTTGATGTCTAATTCATAGACCGCAACATAATAGCGCGGCAACCAAAGTGCGAGGCCAACGAAAGCGCCAAATACAAAGAAATAATATAGGGAGAAGCGCCAAACACGCATTTCTTTTAATGGCTCCATTGCCATTGCAGTGGTTTTTGGTTTCTCTTTTTTAGCGCGGCGTTCGATTAATTCTGGTTCATCAGATGTTGTAATCCAAAAAATTACGGTCATAATCAAAAGAGCAACGGCCCAAACCTTGGCAACCATTTCCCAACCGAAAGCGACCATTATGTATGGTGCACCAAATTTTGTTACTGCCGCCCCAATGTTTCCCATGCCAAAAATACCCAAGGCAGTTCCCGCATTTTCTTTTGGATACCATTTTGAAAGATATGAAATACCAACAACGAAACTTCCGCCCGAAATACCCACGCCAAGTGCAGCTAAAAGCATCATATTGTAAGTTTCTGCATAAGATAAAAGCCAAGTAGCAATTGCAGATGAAATCATGACGATTGCTAAAACGGGGCGACCACCATATTGGTCGGCCCAAATACCAAGGGTTAATCTGATTATTGAACCAGTTAAAACCGGCAATCCAATTAAGAAGCTGAATTCAGTTTCCGAAAGCCCCAAATCCTTTTTTATTTTCACACCAATAATTGCGAAAATTGTCCATACCGCAAAGCACACAGTGAATGCGATGGTTGTGGCAGACAAAGCAAATGTTTGCTTTATTTTACTGACTTTAGAAAAGTCTACAATTATTTTGCCCTCCAAATATGGGGCATTTATAGTAGCGGTTGCAAGATACTAATTGACCTAAATCAATTGCTACCTGTGACATTGTGTCGTGTAAATTGATACGAAAAAATCAATTCAATTGACAATGGTCAATTCATTACAATTTTACTTACTTTATCAATTGGGCGTCAATTGAGTGTCTAAACCTCTCCCGTGAGAAAAGCTTATCGACTGACCTGATAAAAACTAAACTTGAGATTTTGAAGCCGAGCCACCCCTCAGATAGGCTGTTTTTCGAAGAAAAACCTTCAAAATCTCAATACCTTTCTGCGACAATTAAACGCTGCCTTGTGAAGGCTCATCTTGATTTACATCAAGCTAGAGGGCTATGTATTATTTTAATAGGCATAAATAATTTAACAAGAATCGAAAACAATGCTCACGGCAATTAATATACTTTGCGATCTAATCCATGAGGTGCAGCTTGAGAGAGGCCTAGCATCATTGTATTTACGTTCAAGTAGCACTGAATTTGCTGAATCTATGGAGCAGCAATTTTCAAAAGTTGATAATATGCTTGAAAAAATGAAATCTCTTTCATTATCCAAAAGCACCCATTATGAGCCATTTAAAAACGCGCTACAATATTTATCTACCAAGAGACGATATGTAGTTTCAAGACAAATATCTCCTTCAGATACTTTATTATTTTATACAAGAGATATCATTGCACCAGCAGTAGAGATTATCCAAGATTTAGCGATTTTTGATAAAAATAATTCGCCTGCGCGTATATCTTCTTTGATTAACTTCTTACAATGGAAAGAAAGGGTTGGCCTAGAACGCGCACTTGGGACGCAATTTGTTAATCTTGATTCAAATGGTGGGGCAGAATTAAGTGACCGCTTAAGCTATATAATTGAAGAGCAACATGCATATGAGCGAATGTTTATGGCACTTGCAGATGATCATTGCAGGAAAGCTATTGAAAAACTTGAAAAAACCAACGAGATTTTCCAAAAAATAGAATTAATAAATGAAAGCCTCTCAAAAGGTAATCACGCACAGATTGCCCGAGAAATAGCTGCACAGGAATGGTTTACACTTTTTAGTGCAAAAATGGACTTGCTTCACGAAGTGGGAAAATCGATTGCTTGCCACCTTGGCGTGGAAGATGAGTCATTTGATATCATTCAGGAAAAGAATAATAATCCTCTAAATATTCAAAATTCGATAAAGCTGGAAAAAGCACTTATTGAACATTTTGATTTTATATCACGGCTACCACTGTTTTCTGGAATTACTGAAAACGAACTAAAGACATTGTTGAAACATGCAAGGATTTCTAATTATTCAAAAGGAAATTTGATATTCATGCAAGGCGAACAAGCAACTCGATTTTATATAATTATCGAAGGGTGGGTTAAGCTATTTAAAGGCGATATAGAAGGCCATGAATCAATTTTGCAGGTCGTCAATCGTGGCGAAGCCCTTTTAGAAAGCGTTCTTCTTAAAGATGCTATTTTTCCAGTAAGCGCTCAAGCGGTTGAAAATGTCACATTATTGTCAATTCCTTCGGCTTTCATTCGCGAGGAAATGCAAAATAACAAATTCCTAGCAATCAACATGCTGGCAACTATTGCTAGTCGCTCTCAGGAATTAATAAGCCAATTTGAACAGCTGACACTGAAAAGTGTAACACAACGTGTTGGTTGGTTCCTGTTGAAACTATATCTTGATGAAGGTGAAAAATCTACTTCATTGAAATTGCCATATGACAAATCGCTTATTGCAGGTTATTTAGGAATGAAACCTGAGACATTTTCGCGCACCCTTCAAGCCCTTAGAGAGCAAGGCATTTACTCCGAACAGAATACCATAAACCTTCGTAATGCGCTGAAATTATGCGATTTTTGCGACGTAGAACTTTCAGCAAGATGTATGCGAAAAGGCACGAATTTGTGCAAAAATTCTGATTGCCAAATATAGACTTGATTTAAGTCAAGCACAATTTTTAAAATCCCACCTAACATCAAATCATCCGAGCTTGAACGCCTAAAGCCATTTTTGGTCACGGCTCAAAGCCAGCGAATTATCGCAAGGGCCCTCAAGGAAACTTTTTAGCCTCCCGTGTTTGGAAAGGATTATTTGTGTTAGAGTTAAAAGACCAATTTGGTAGGGTCTTCCCTTATCTTCGCCTTTCAATCACCGAGGCGTGTAATTTTCGATGTCAATATTGTCTGCCAAATGGTTTTCAAAAACCTTGCGATATGAATTATCTCACCCAAAGTGAAATCACAAATTTGATAAGCGCGTTTGCACAACTTGGCACCAAGAAAATCAGACTAACTGGTGGGGAGCCGACAATTAGAAATGATCTCATTAAAATAATTGGGGCTATAAGAGATATAAAAACTATCGAGACCATTGCTCTAACAACCAATGGCTACAAATTAGAACAACAGGCGCAAAGTCTAATTGATGCAGGTCTTGATGCCATTAATGTCTCAATAGATTCTTTAAGCGCGTATAAATTTAAAGCGATTACTGGCCATGATAAATTGCAATCAATATTAAATGGCCTTTTTGAAGTGGCAAAAACCAAACGAATAAAAATCAAGACCAATAGTGTATTGCTAAAAGGTTTTAATGACGACGAATTGCCTAGCATACTTCGCATGGTAAAAAACAATAATATCACAATGCGCTTTATCGAACTTATGCGAACGGGGGACAATAAAGAATATTTCGAAAAGCACCACCTCTCAACCGATTTCATGTCAGAGCAAATTGAGGAAATTGGTTTTAAAAGGATTTCACGTAACAGCGTCTCAGGGCCTGCGCGCGAATATGCGCATGAAGATTATGAAGGAAGAATAGGAATAATTGCACCTTATTCAAAAGATTTCTGCGCTAGCTGCAATCGATTACGAATAAGTGCACGTGGTGAATTAAAACTTTGCCTTTTCGGTGATGGCGGCCTTGATCTTCGGCCTTTCTTACAAAGTGAAAACCAAATTGATGAATTAAAGCTTCTAATTTTAAAAACCCTTAAATTTAAATTGCCAACCCATAATTTAGCAGGCGGCTATACTGGCTCAACTAAACATCTTGCACAAATTGGGGGTTGATATGAACAATAATTTTAAAATGATAGATGTTGGAAACAAGCAAATCACCCATCGTCTTGCAATCGCTAGTGGTAAAATTTTCGTAGGAAAAGATGCCTTTAAATTAATTGAGGCCAAAACTTTGCCAAAAGGTGACGCTTTAATATTGGCTGAAATCGCGGGTATTAATGGCGCAAAATTAGCTTACCAAATGCTTACATTATGCCATCCTCTAGGGCTTGATATGGTAAAAATTATCACTCAATTAAATGAAGATGAAAATTCAATTGAGTGTTTTTGTATTGCTTCGACCCACGCTAAAACTGGTATTGAAATGGAAGTATTGGCTGGGGTTAATAATGCACTTTTGACAATTTGGGATTTGACGAAAATGATAAATCCTGACCTCAAAATAGGCGATATTCATTTACTTTTGAAATTTGGCGGAAAATCTGGAATTTGGAAAAATCCCAAAGGTATCCCCGATTGGATTGAACACTATGTTCCCTCGAAAATTGAAGCCCTTAAAGACAGAAATGTCGCAATAATCACCATGAGCGATAGGGCATCTAAAGGTATTTATGAGGATATTTCGGGCGAAAACATAAAGAACATAATGCTCGAAAATGGTGCAAATATTGTTCAAAAGATAATTATTCCCGACGAAATTGAGAATATAAAAAATGCAATCGATCGAACAATTGCTGATTTTGAGCCACATTTAATTATTTGCACTGGCGGCACTGGGGTTTCGCAAAGGGACTTTACGCCCGAAGCACTATTGCCAATGTTTGACAAACTCGTCCCAGGAATTGGCGAAATCTTACGTATTGATGGCGCGAAATTTACGCCATTGTCATGGTCAAGCCGTGCAATTGGTGGGATAATTGGGGAGAGTTTAATTGTAACTTTGCCCGGGAACCCAAAAGCCGTGATTGAGGGATTAAGCGCCCTTTTGCCAAATTTATTGCCACACTTAATCAGAATAATAAGGGGAGAAAAATGATTTCCTTTAATGAAGCGCGTTCAATAATAAATAAAGCATCGAGCAAACCAAAAATAATAAAATGCGATATTTTAGAAAGCTTAGGCATGGTATGCAGCGATAATATCAAAGCAAAAATCAATGTTCCGTCATTTGATAATTCTGCCATGGATGGATATGGCGTGAAAGCGGCTTGGCTTGCAAATGCTACACATTCAAATCCCATAAAAATTGAAAAAAGGGAAATTATTGCGGCAGGTGATTTTGAACAAATTGCCGACGAAAACGCAACTTGCCACATAATGACGGGTGCAAAATGCCCTGCTTGGGTTGAGGCAGTGGTTCCAATCGAAAAAACTAAAATTGATGAAACCTTTATTTCCTTTTTTGAACCCGTGAAACACGGCGAAAATGTAAGGAGAATTGGTGAAGATTCTAAATTAGGCGATACCCTAATAAAAGCTGGAACAATGATAAAGCCTGAGCACATAATGGTTTTGGCATCACAAGGCATTAGTGAAATTGAGGTTTTCGAAAAACCGAAAATAAAAATCATCGCAACTGGAAATGAACTGCAGCTATATGATTCAGGCGAATTACAAAATGGGAAAATTTATAATTCCAATGCCCCATATCTAATATCTAAATCAAAACAACTTGGCTTGGATGCGGAATTTGTAGGTATTTTCCAAGATGACATTGCAAAATTTGCAGATTTTTTAGATAGGCATACCCATAATTCCATAATTATTTCAACGGGTGCAGTATCGGCAGGCCTATGGGATTTTGTGCCAGAAGCTTTAAAATTAGTAGGCGCAAAAGTGCATTTTCACAAAGTAAATATACGCCCCGGCAAGCCAATATTATTTGCGACTTTAAAAAATGGGAGTCTGTTTTTTGGCCTCCCAGGAAACCCAATTTCAAGCGCAATTGGCTTTGAATTTTTCGTGAAACAGGCACTATGCAATTTGATGGCAATTGAACCAGAACAAGTTTTCGCAGGGGTTTCTAAAAAAAGCTTCTCAAAGAAGTTTAAAGGCACTCAATTCCTAAAAGCTAGATCACTATTTGAAGACAAGTGTTTTGCAACAGAAATTCTAGATGGACAAGAATCTTTTAAAATTAAGCCATTTGGTGAGGCAAATTCATGGGTGATTTTAAATGAAAATATCTCCGAAGTAGAATTGGGCCAAATGCTTCAATTCAAATTATTCAATTAAGGAACTCTCATGACCAACACTTATGATATAGAAATTGAGTATTTTGGCGCTTTTTCAAGGTTTAAAGATGAAACGCCATTGGTCCTTAAAATGCCCGCTAATTCAACTATTCAAGACTTAAAAACTTCACTTTTTAAATCACTTTCGGAGTTTGATGATGGCAAACTTGAAGGCCTTATTATATCAAGCGCAATCGCAGATGATTATCGAATTTACAATAAGGATGAAACGATAAGTAAATCG
>JAPUEP010000138.1 GCA_027492515.1 Hyphomonadaceae bacterium | reverse complement strand
ACACGCCCGCGCGAAATCGAAGGTCATGCAATTCCAGAGGTTTTATTATCAGGAAACCATTCCGCAATTGAAAAATGGAAACTTCAAAAAAGCGAAGAGATTACAAAGGAAAGACGCCCTGACCTTTGGGAAAAATACAAACAATCTGATTAAAGTTTTGCAATTGTCAGTAAAAGGGTGGAAAGTTTAAAAATCGCTGTTAATTTCCTTAAGGATAAATTGGGGATATTAATGCGCAAAAAAACTAAATTATTTTATTCTACGCTATGTAGTTGTGTATTAATGGCAAATTTTGCCATTGCCGCGCCAAAAACGTTTAAAAATATACCGCAGGGCAAATTACCCGATACAATTGCACCAATTTCATACAAAATTGATATGACAATTATCCCTGAAAAAGAAACTTTTTCAGGCCATACACAAATCAAAGCAAATCTTAAAACCCCAAGCAAACATATTTATATGCATGGGCGTGACCTCAGTTTTTCATCTGCAAAAGCAATATTGGCAGGTAAGGAATATATAGCCAGAGTTTCACTTGTTGATGCAACTGGTGTTATTCGGCTTGATTTTGATAGTGTTTTGCCAAAGGGTGAAATCAATCTTGTTTTTGATTATAATGCCCCATTTACAGAAGATGCCGCAGGGCTTCACCGTGTCAAAGTTGGTGATGATTATTATGCATGGACGCAATTTGAATCCATCGATGCACGCGATGCATTCCCATCATTTGATGAACCAGGGTTCAAAGTTCCATTTGACGTAAGTATTGCCACTAAAAAAGGTTTTATGACGGTTTCAAACGCACCTGAAACAAAAACCCAAGAAGAGGGTGATTTGGTTCGCCATTATTTTGAAACCACAAAGCCTTTGCCAACTTATTTAATCGCTTTTGCTGTTGGCCCTTTTGTAAGCGCATCAAGCATTGTTCCGCCAACGCCGCAACGCTCAACACCTTTGCCAATTCGTGTGGTTGCAACCAAACCTAATAAAGACAAATTAGATTATGTGCTTGCAGAAACGCCGCGCATTGTTTCTTTGCTTGAAGATTATTTTAATGCGCCATTCCCATATCCAAAGCTTGACCAAATTGGTTCACCAATCATGCCAGGTGCAATGGAAAATGCGGGTGCCGATATTTATAATGATTCAATCATTCTTTTAGATAAAAATGCCCCAACCTCGCAAAAGCAAGATTTTGGTATGATTGTTTCGCATGAATTATCACATCAATGGTTTGGCGATTATGTAACGCCAAAATGGTGGGATGATATTTGGCTTAATGAAAGTTTTGCCAATTGGATGGGCTTTAAAATTGGTAATGAATGGCGTCCTGAATTAAATATTGGCGTTGGCGCACTTGATGAAGCTTTTAGCGCTATGAAAATAGATTCCCTAAAAGCGGGCCGCGCAATTCATGAAAAGATAAAATATAATAAGGATGTTGATCAGGCTTTTGATGAAATAACTTATGGCAAAGGTGGTCAGGTTGTTTCAATGATTGCATCATATATGGGTGATGTGAAATTCCGTGACGGTGTTCGCCTTCATATGAAGCGCCACCCTTATGGTAATGCGTCAACTGACGAATTTTTTGCATCCCTTGGCGATGCCGCAGGTGATAAGCATATTGTTAAATCACTTCAAAGTTTTGTTGACCAACAAGGCGTGCCAATTGTTGATATAAAACGCAAAAATAATGAATTTATCGCCACCCAATCACGCTATTCACTTTATGGCACAAAATTGAAACCACAAAAATGGGAAATTCCGTTTTGTGTGCGCCAAAATGAAAATAAAAACTGCGTAATGCTTAAGGATAAAGCGCAAAAACTAAATCTTAAAAATGATGTTTTTGTGCCAAATGCTGATGGCCTTGGCTATTATCGTTATAATCTTGAAGAAGCTGATTGGCGCAATCTTATTAATGCGTCTAACCAAATTAAACCTGGTGAAGCATTGGCAATGATTGATAGCCTATGGGCAAATTTCCAAGCCGGCAAAAATAATGTTGATGATTTATTGCTTGCTGCGCAAAAACTTGCCGATAATAAAAATTCGAATGTTGCGTTAAATAGTGCCTATCGCCTTTCAGGTCTAAGCCAAAAGGGTTTTGTGAATGATAGCGCCAAACCAGAATATCAAAAATTTATTCGCAATACTTATGGCCCCAAATTGCAAGCAATCGGAAGTGAAATATCACTTGGTAAATATGCAAATGATGACCCTGATTTGCAAAAATTGCGCGCCCAATTAATCGCACTTGTTGCCGATGATGGTGATGATAAAGAATTAAGAAGCAAACTTAAAAATGGCGCATTAGAATTTTTATCAGGCAATGAAAATTCAATCGACCCAAGCGTTGCAGATATTGCCATGAATATTTTAGGGCAAGAGGGCGGCATTGAAATCACAAAAACCCTTTTTGAAAAAATGAAAAATACCAATGACACAATGCAAAGGGGTTATTTTCTATCGGGCCTTGTTGGCGGGAAAGTTGAAAGTGCAAAATATCTGATTGATAATTTCAATGATGGCAAATTGCGCGCCTCTGATAAATTGGCAATTCTTAGTGGCCTTATGAATAATTTGGATACGCGCGATTTTACCTATGAATGGTACAAGGTGAATTTCAATAAATTATCAAGCTCAATCGGTATTTTTTCGGCAAGTTCATTAACGCAAATGCCGGCAAATTTCTGTTCAGTGCCAAAGGCTGATGAACTTGAAAAATTATTGCGCAAAAAAGTTATTGCCGCAGGGCGCGGCGAACTTGGCTTCAACCGAATGATTGAAAGCGTAAAATCATGCGGCAAATTAAAAGAATTGCAGCAAGAAAAAGTAACCAAAGGCCTTATTAAAGCAACAGATTAAAGATAAATCTCAAACGGTCCAATGGTTTTTGGTTCAAGTTTTTGACCATTATATAATTTTGAAAATGGCGCACTTAGCATATCGGCATTTGATGTTTTGAAGTGCGGTGCGCCAAAATTTTCAATATTATCGGCAAGTTTTTTTAATGCGTCGGCATCTTGCTCAATGACTTTATATAAAAACAAACGAACCAAAATTTCTTTAAGCCACAAAGGCCCACGATATTTCGCCATTGAAAATTGCACCATAGAGCGCATTCGATTTTCAGTTTCGGGGACAAACCAAATTGTAACGCAATGCTGCAATCCTTTTTGTCCTTCCCATCTGCCTTGGAAGCAGATTGGCGGGTAATAATGGCCGACTGATTTGGTTCTTTTGCCTTCTAAAAACTTACTCATGGCGCCAAAATCGGCATCTTGGATATATGTTGCGGCAAGTGAGTTTTCAAACAATTCAATGCTTTGCAAAACTTTTTGGCGCTTGTTTTTATTTCTTATAAAACCATCATGAATGAAATTGGTGTGAAATGGATCAAGCACATTATCAAGGGCATCAAAAACCCGCGCTTTTGACGGTTTTAATTCCCACCAAAATGAATCAAAATCTTTATCATCTGGCATTTGTGGGAAATCTAAACTTGGTTTTGAATTATCAAGGCGCACAAAAACCGCGCCCCATTTAATTTGAACCTCTAGGGTTTCAAGTGAATATTTGCTTAAATCACATTTGCCAATCCCTGGAATATTGCGGCATTTGCCATTTTCAAATTCCCAGCCATGATAAGGGCAAACCAAGGCATTATTTTCAATTTTACCATCCGATAATGGGTAATTCCTGTGTGGGCACCTATCTAAGGCTGCCATGATTTCATCATTTTGCCGCCAAATCACGATTGGTTTGCCGCCAATCATGCGCCTTACAGGTTTATTTTTAAGGCTTTTCAGGCTTATAAGCGGAATAAAGCAATTTTCTAATTGCGATGGATAGCTCATTTATTAGCGGCCTTTAGAATTTCATTTTCAAAGGAACGAAGGGTTTTTGCAATCACTGAATAACCAAAACGTCGCCATGAAGGTAGGTGATTATCAATAATTAAAATATATTCCATCATGGCGATTGCCCCGCGATTTTTCTTAAATATCGGCGCACCCGCCGAATGATTAAGCGCAAGCCCTGCCTTCAATGCAATCATTGGCGCAACACACATGATTGCACGATATAATGGTATAGATGAATTTTTATCATAGCCAAGCATAGGGCAAGAAAGCACATTATCGCTTTTTTGCGTGGCACAAAACGCCAAAACCTTGCCGCTTTTTGCGTGAATTACATGAAAGCGTAAAACATCGGATTCAATTAAATCGCGCAAATATTCAATCGAATAATCAGGATTATGCATTGAATATTTTTGCAAATATAAATCATCATATAATTCTTTACACCGCGCCAAAACATCATCTGGAATTTTGTGGGCATAATTTTTTAATTCAATGTCATTTTCTTCAAATATTGCCAAATCAGCCTTTGTATCTGTTCGCGTGAACCATTGTTTTTCAACATCATTCATAACAAAAATTACACGTGATGGAATAAGGCGAAACCTATTTTCACGCCCGCGAAAATTCATTGAATTAATCGAACGAATTATTATCGCCTGTTTTGGATATTGTGTTTTTAGCGTGTCGATATTTTTTAAAATCCGCCCAATGTCGCCCTTATTATAAATCGTGGTCGAAAACCCAAAATGTGATGGATAGACGGCTTCATTAATATGAAATAATTTTCCAAATGCTTGAAAGCAAAAACTAAGCGTTGAAAATAAAAAACCTTTAATTCCCATTTTTTCGCGCGCCACTTCTTCCCGAAGCATGGGGCCAAGTGCGATGGTTTGCGATAAAGTCCATGTTTTCGTGCCCTTGGACGGCGCAGCAATAACAAATTCGCGCATTCCAAGTTTTGTAACTTTAAAGTCTAAATTGGCGTTTTTAATTGGTTTCAAGGTCAAAATTACATTCAATATCGTGGGTTAAAAATTGGGAAATTGTTTGATGCTTTATAAAAGAGGATAAACTATGTCTTACCATATCAATTAATGCCAAAATACTTCGTTTTTCATAAACATCATTGGCATTTTTCATATCTTTGAACAATTGCGATATTTTATTATTCTTTATGGCAATTGGAAGGCCAAGGAAAATCATTGCCAAACCTATATATTTTGCCTTTATTTTAGGTGAAATCTTTTTGCCTTCTGTGATTGATTTTGCAATTTCAAAATTATCATCAATTAACAAATGAAGCCCCGAACTTGCGCGTGGATTACATTCAATAAGATAAAGATCACCATTTTCAGCAAGCCTTAAATCACACGATATTTGACCATTATAATTTAATTTTCGAACTATACTATCGCAAATTTCTTTTGCTTTATTTTGTGTTTCACTATCTGTGGGTGAGAAATAAAAACTTGCCCCACCCTTTGTGCGCCAATTGGATGAATAGCACGAAAAGGCACAAATTTCGCCATCTTTGGCAATTGCATAAAATGAAATATCTATGCCTTTAATATATTCTTGGGCGATAATTGGGTTTTGTAAATTTTGTTTTGGTAAGTTTTTGGGGCGAATATTTATATTTTCGCCAAAGCGTGAAAATTCATTTTTAAAAACCAATTCACTTGGTTTTTCATCACCGCGCATTTGCCATGTTTGCGGCACTTTTAAGCCGATTGATTGTGCAAATTCAATGAATTTCAATTTGGAATGAAGCATCATTAAATCTGACAATTTTGGGGCAAATAATGGGATGGAATGTGATTTTGCAATTTTTGCGAAATAGAAATTTTCCTCATTCATTGCGATAATAATATCGGGCTTTAATTCTTCATTTAGTTCAAGAATATCATGGCAAAATTTTTCGTAATTTAGTGCGGGCGCGCCATAAAGATGGAAACTGTCGTAAAGCCCATTAAAAACCAACGGCTTAAAAGTATCAGCGGCATGAATTTGGATATTATGAAACCTAAAGGCGCGTGCCAAATCCATTGCAACAGGGCTTCTTGCGCCGCATAAAAGCACTTTCATTGACGCCACCTTATATGTCGCCTTTTGGGGAAATCTAATTGGCGATTATAGGGTTTTCGAATGAATTTGCGTTCCAAAAATGAAAGTGCATTTTCAATTTTTTCAAAATCACCTTCAATTTCGCAATAGATTTCAATTTCTTCCTTCGAGCCAATAATTACCCAATCATTTGTTGGATTAATATGCGGGGCAACAAGGTTTTCGATTTCCCATGGAAAATATATTTTATCAAAATGCCAAATATCGGATTTGCGCCCAATATGTTCAATGCTTTTAAAATTAGAGCCACAATCACATTGTTTAAAACTAATAATATCATCAAGATTTAGTTTTATTATGGCTTGGGTTTTTCGTTTATAATCACTTATGATGGGCGAAAAAGCGCCATTTTTTAAATCTTCAAATTCAAAAAATATATTATCTTCGTTAAGGTGCAGATTATTTTTATTGCATGGCGCGCCCAAAAAGCCTTCTGTGGCTTGATAGATTGGGGCGGGATCTATACCAATGCGTGAATGAATGAATGTTCGCTCAATAGAATTCATACCTTCTGCGCCATAGAGAATTTTGCTTAAATTTGACCATTTATAATCTGCCTTGGCAATTTCCAAAAGAATTTGGGTTGGGGCAATTAAAATATCGGGGGCAAAATCGGCAATATTTTTTGCAATTTCTTCGCGTTCTAATGAAAGAGGAAAAAATCTAAAATCAATTGCCTTTGGCGTATTATAAAGTGAATTGCCTGCACGCAAGCAAAGGGCAATTTTGCGAATTTTCAATAATTGCGATGGCGCAAAAACCTTACCCAAAATTTGCCCCAAATATGAGGCGCGTTCATATTCATTGGTCACAAACAAACCACGATTTTGCCCCGATGTCCCCGTTGAAAAACCCGCCACCAAACCATTTTTTAAATTAGCTTTACTACCCTTTTCACTTTCAATTGCCGCATTTTGCGCATCATTAAGTGACAGGTTTTCACAATTAAAACCCTCGAAATTATCGCGAAAAGTTTTGATATTTATTTTTTGAAAATCATCAAATTTTTTGATATTTTTACTTTGATAAAAAGGAAATTTTTGCGAAAAATCTGGCAGTTTTGCCAAGTTTTTATTTTGCATTTCTTCTATTTGCTGGCGCGTTTTTTTTAAATTTGCGCGCGCATTAAAATAAGAAAAAATAGTTTCAAGGCGCATTAATGCCCCCATTTTCCATAGGTTTCAACACAATGCGATGGAATTATTTCAAGCCTGTCGCGTGAATTATTTCGTAAAACTGAAAGTTTATGTAAGGTATTTTTATACCCACTTACATTTCCCAAAAGCCCAATTGTAAGATTTGGCGGCGGGATATTTTCATCCACCGCCTTCATTGACCATGCGGCATCGCCAATAAAGAATATTGGCTTATCTTTTGTGCGCGCAATAAGACCCCAATGACCTTTGCAATGACCTTCTAATTCAACCGCTAATAATGATTTATCACCCAATAAATCTGCGCCCCAAAGGAATGGGGCAAATTCATTTGGTAAAGCAATTCTTTCGAAATCCTCATAAAACTTTGCGCGGTTTTCAATGCGTGGTGGGATTAAATCAGAAAGGATTCCTGATTTTGTGCGTGAAAAACGGTTTCCAATTTTGGTTTGTTTAAGCCCCTCTTTGGCGCAAAATATTCTTGCCAATGGAAAGTTTCGTAAGCCTGCAATGTGGTCGCCATGAAAATGGGAAATGATAATTGCCTTTATGTCTTTGGGTGCAAGATTATATTTTTCAAGTGCATTTATTATAGACTGGCTTTCATCATATTGGATTGGGGTTGCCATTCGATATAGACGTTCGGGGAATGGTTTTGTGGCTTCTAAAAATGCACTATCATAACCAGTATCAAAAATTATTGGCCCATAATTTTCATGTATCAAAAGCCCAACCAATGCAGGAAATTCACAGCAAGCAAGACCACCGCCCTTTATCGTCATAAATTCGGGATGCTGGCACGATCCAATTTTCAATAATTTCCAATCACAAATCATGCATTATCCCGAATATTTTTTGCAATTTCATATGCAGTTTCAAAAGCATTGAATTGGGGGATATAATTTAATTTATCGCGCGCTTTGGCAAGGTCAAATGTCTGTGAAAAACTAAGGGCACAAAGCGAATATTTGGTTAGTGACGGCTCTGGATAATTTGGCAAAATGCGGCAGATGTTTTCAACCGCTCCAATAAAAGGTTTTACCATTTCATAATTCAAATTGATGAATTTTACATCCTTTTTCATCGCATTTGCAATATTCTCAATCATATTGCGAAGTGGCATTGATTGAGCGCCCGAAATATTGAAAATTTCCCCACCAATTTCTTCATATTTTTGCGCACAAAGATGAATAACATTGGCAATATCGCGCACATCACTTGGCTCAATTAATGCATCGCCATTATTGAAAAGCGGGAATTTCCCCTTGTCAATCAGTCTTAAAAAGCGCGGCAATAAAACATTATCATTCGGGCCAATGATTGCGCGGGGGCGAATAATTATGGTTTTGAAATTATCACTATTTTGCGCTTTAACAATTTCTTCCGCCATTGCTTTGGTTTTGGCGTAATCATTCATAAATATTTTGGGTAATTCATCGCTTTCCTTAAGCCCGATTTGATTCATTTCACGCGCATAAACCGATGGCGATGAGATGAAAATAAAAGCACGAACTTGATTTTCTTTGGCAGCTTTTAAAAGTTTTTGTGTCGCGCCCACATTAATTTCATAAAAATCCTTATAGCGCCCCCATGGTGATGAAAGGGCGGCGGCATGAATTACAATATCAATATTTTTTAAGATTGTGGCAAAATCAAAATTATTCAAATCAGCGGCAACAAATTGCGCGCCCAATTCTTTGATTTTTTCACCCGCCTTAAGATTACGCCCAATGCCAATGGTTTCAAAACCTTCGGCAATAAATTTTTTGACCAAATCGATACCAAGCCCACCCGTTGCGCCCGTAATCAAAACCCTCATATTCTAATCACCATTGCGCCGATTGAAATTCCCGCCGATGTACCAAGTAGCAAAACATTAGAACCCGTTTTCAACATTCCATTTTTATGCGCATGATATAAAGCATTTGGCAAAGAAGCGGCAATTTGGTTGCCAAAGGTGTCAAAAATATCGACCACACGTTCGGGCCGTGTTTTCAAAACATTGCGCAAAAATTCAAGTCCTGGGGCGGAAGCCTGATGGGCAATTACAACATCAATTTCATCAAGCGAAACCTGCGCCATTTTTAGAGTTTCGGATAAGGTGCGTGGCAAATATTTACCCGCCGCGCGAAAAATTCCGAATGCATCCATATAGAATTTGGCGCCTTCTTTTAAGGTGTCATAACCATCATCAATTCTAATTTTTGTCCCGCCAGAGCGTAAATGGGCGGTATCAATACCTGATGAATAGGTTTTGAAATTACTTGCCAAAACCAAGCCGCCATTTTCATCATCATGCGCCTCAAGACATATTGCCGCCGCGCCATCACCAAAGATTGCAGATGCATGTGGCTGTGAATAATCAAGGCCGCATGATGCAATGTCGGATGCAAAGATAAGCGCCCTTTTTATCATTCCCGTTGCAATATATTGCGCAGCAATTTCAAAAGCACTTAGGAATGAAAGGCAGGTCATATTAACGTCAAAACATTTTATGCCAGATTTTTCCAAACCCAATTCTTTTTGCACAAAAACCGAAGTTGATGGGATTGGCTGTTCCATGACACCACAACCGCCGATTAAAACATCAAAACTATCCCAATTTGCCATTTTTAAGGCTTCTTCACATGCACGCGCTGCCATGAATGAAGTTGTTTCTTCACGGTTTGCAATGGCGCGTTCGGATATTGAGAATTTTTCTTTGGTCCAACCCTTTGGCTGATTAAATAAAGTATCAAGTTCGCTAGATAGACGGCTTTCTTGCGGGCGATAATGGCCAAAGCCTGTTATTTTTGCTTTTATTGGTTTGTGCATATTAAGACTTTATCTTATTTTGTGATATTTGAAACTATATAAATTATAATGACATATTGGGCGGCGAGAATGAAAAAAAACAAGAAAACATTTTTATTTTATGTATCTTTAATGCCGATTTTGGGCGCAAATATGGCAATAGCAGATGGAATAAAAACCTATATAAATCCGATTGATATTGAATATAAATATAATTTTGAACAATTAAATGAAAAGATTTCATACCGCACAGGCGCCGACCCAGTTTTCATAAATTATAAAGGTGAATATTATTTATTTGAAACATTGGCGGACGGATATTTTCATTCCAAAGATATGATAAATTGGGATTTCATCAAACCAAGCATGTGGCCGATGCAATCAATTGTTGCCCCTGCTGTTAGCGTTGATGGCGATAAAATAATCATCCTTAGTTCGCGCACACGGCAAGAGCCTTTATTATATACAGATAACCCAAAAGCGGGGGAAATTAAATTTTTTACCCGCCTTATGCCGCCCCTTCCAACCGCCGCACAAGAAGGGAAAGAAGAAAATCTTCCGCCTAATATGGTGCAACCTGGGCCTTGGGATCCTGATATTTTTAAGGATGATGATGGTAAAACCTATCTTTATTGGGGTTCATCCAATGTCTATCCAATTTATGGGATGGAGCTTGATAGCAAGACCTATGAATATATTGGTATTCCGCAACGCCTTTATAAACTTGACCCACAAAATCATGGCTTTGAACGTTTTGGGCAAGACCATAAGGATGAAAGCATAAAACCCTTTATTGAAGGGGCATGGATGAATAAGGTGGGTGGCAAATATTATTTGCAATATGGTGCACCTGGCACCGAATATAACGCCTATGCCAATGGAACTTATGTTTCCGATAGCCCATTGGGGGAGTTTAAATATGCACCCTATAATCCTGTTGCCTATAAACCGGGTGGCTTTGTGCAAGGGGTTGGTCATGGTTCAACTTGGCAGGATAATTACGGAAATTATTGGAATTCAGGCACGCCATGGATTGGCGCAAATTGGCCTTTTGAGCGCCGAATTGCCATGTTCCCCACTAAATTTTATGATGATGGACAGATGAGCGTAAATACACGTTTTGGTGATTTACCGCATTATATGCCGACAGCAAAAATTGATAATCCCGAAAGTCTTTTCACTGGCTGGATGTTATTATCATATAAAAAGCCCGCCCTTGCATCATCATCAATTGATGGACATGAAGCCAGTGCGGTAACGGATGAAAACCCACGCACTTTTTGGGTCGCAAGTGAAAATAAATCAGGCGAAAATTTGGTAATTGATTTGGGTGCAATAAAAACCATAAATGCCGCGCAAATAAATTTTGCCGATTATAAATCAAATAAATATGGTGATGATGAAACAATTTATTCTGACTTCATGCTTGAATATTCAATTGATGGCAAAGTTTGGGGCGAACTTGCAAAACCAAACCAAAAGCGTGACCGCCCCAATGCCTATTTTGAATTAGAAAACCCGATTAAAGCGCGTTTTGTAAGATATGTTCATGGACATGTTGGTGCGGCAAATCTTGCGATTTCGGATATTCGCATTTTTGGCAATGCGGGTGGGAAAATTGTAAAACCGCCTAAAAACTTTAGCGTTAAACGCGATACCGATGAAAGAAATGCCTTTGTAACATGGCAGCCAGTTAAAGGTGCGGTGGGTTATAATATTCGTTGGGGCATAAAACCCGATAGGCTTAATCTAAATTATCAAATCTTTGCCGATGAAATAAATTCAAAGGAAATTCGCGCATTAAACAAAGGCGTTTCCTATTATTTTGCCATAGAGGCGTTTGATGAAAATGGGGTTTCAAGCCTTAGTAAGATTATTGAAATCAAATAATTAATTTCCCTGCTTTTCCTTTATATTTGCACAGGCAATTTTATTGCCGCCATTGCACGCATCAATCATCAATTTATCGGCAAATTCCTGATTGCGCGCAACGCCAGCACCGTTGGAATAAAGAATGGCAAGGTTCACGCACCCATCACTTGAACCATTTTCACATGCTTTTTGCGCATAGTAAAACGCGTTTTCATAATTAACTTGCGTTCCAAGTCCCTTTTTAAACAAAAGAGATAAATTATTGCATGCATCATAATTTTCACGGTCGCAACCAATCGAATAATGTTTAAGTGCGTTTTGATAATCTTGCTTTCCTGCTTTGCCATCTTCTTCGATAACACCTGCATATAGACATGAAATGCCAACGCCATATTGGCAGGCAAAATCATTTGCTTTTAATGAGTTTTCAAAATCTTGGATTGAATACAAAAACAAACCCAAATTTGCGCAACCTGCAACAGACTTTAAATCACAGGCACGCTTCATATATTGACCGCTTTTTTCAATATCCTGTTTGAAAATTCGCCCATCCTTATACATAAGGCCAATTTCACTACAGCCATCGCCGCCCAATAAATCACATGATTTTTGTAAATATTGCGCCTCCTTTGGCTTTTCTTCTTCGCCAAAAAATCCACTTTTATATATAAGGGCAAGGTTTTCGCATCCCTTTACGGAATCATATTTTACATTCAAATCACATGATTTTTTGAATAATTCAGCGGCATTTTTTATATCACTTGGCACGCCATAGGCATTTTGAAAAATCAAACCAAGATTATTACACGCCGATGGCAAATTGGCATCGCAGGCAATGCTTAGATATTTTTTTGCCTGTTCATAATCATTTTGCCCCAAATCC
>JAPUEP010000137.1 GCA_027492515.1 Hyphomonadaceae bacterium | reverse complement strand
AATTGGAAATGTTGAAATTGGCGACTTAAAAGAAGGCTATTGGCGAAATTTAAGTTCCGCAGAAATAAATAAAATAAAATCATAAAATGTTTGCGATCTTGTAAAATGTGCGCTATACGCACAATTGTGAGGTTGTTATGATTGATAAAGAATGGTTTAAGCAAAAAATGCGTGATAATAATTTGACCCAAGATGATATGGGGCGAATTATTGGAAAAGATAGATCAACTTTTAGCCGCTTAATATCAGGTGAGTTTGAATTCAAATTCGCATATTTAGATGCAATCGCAAAAGCCTTAAAAACCAATAAAATGGAAATCATGCAACGCGTTGGCCTGTTAGATGATGGTGATTTTATTGATAATAACCAACAATTTCGCCATATTGAAAATGCAATTAATGCCTTTAAAAATGGTGAAATTTTAATTGTGACCGATGATCATGACCGTGAAAATGAAGGTGATTTAATTGTAAGTGGTCGCCATTGCACACCTGAAAAAATGGCATTCATTATTCGTCATACATCTGGAATTGTCTGCGCGCCAATTTCTTCACAAATTGCAAAGCGTTTAAATTTAACGCCAATGGTTGCCAATAATGATGCACCGCATTCAACCGCATTCACAATTTCAATTGATGCCAAACATGGCACAACAACAGGTATTTCTGCACAAGAAAGAAATGTTACAATTCACGCTTTAGTGAATAATAATAATGGGCCAGATGAATTTGTGCGCCCTGGTCACATTTTCCCACTAGTAGCACGTGAAGGTGGGGTTCTTGTAAGGTCAGGTCACACGGAAGCTGCGGTTGATTTGTGCAAACTTGCTGGTCACGAAGAAGTTGGCGTTATTTGCGAAATGGTAAATGATGATGGCAGCGTGATGCGCGGCCCACAAATCTCTGAGTTTGCAAAAGAGCATAATATAAAACACATAACAATCGCAGAATTGATTGCCTATCGCCAGTCAAAGGAAAAGCTTGTTGAACGTGTTACAACATTCCAAATTCCAAGCATGATTGGTGATTTAAAAGCGATAAGCTACACAACACGTTTTGATACTTTACAACATCTTGCGCTTATTTACGGCGATATTGATGGTAGAAAAAATATCACAACAAGATTGCATCGCGCCGATATTTTAGATGATGTTTTTGGCGGTTCAAAACAAGTTAATCAATGCCTTGAGAAAATTAAAGATGCAGGTTGCGGTGTATTGATATATTTGCGTGATGGCGCACTTGGTGTTCCAAATGCCCCTTTAAAATATAGAAATTTGGAACAAGAAGACAATCAATCACGCCAAGCAATATGGCGTGAAGTTGGTATTGGCGCGCAAATATTACGCGATTTGGGGGTTGATTCTATAAATCTAATAACGCGATCAAACCCAAAATTTGCCGCACTAAATGGGTTTGGTATCGCAATTGATGGAATTACTAGGCTTTAGAAATAGTTTTAAGAATTATTTTCTTCAACCATTTTTTGTGACGCAACATAATCAATTTTGCCCGTTCCCAGAACTGGAACTTCTTCAACAATTACGATGCGTTTTGGTAAAGCAAGCTCATTGACATGATGCTCTTTATACCATGCTTGTAATGCGTTTCGGTTGGCTTCTTTGCAATTAGTCAATAGGATAATTTGTTCGCCTTTTTTGGGATCATTCACTGACAAGGCAACATGCAAATATTCAGGCCATATATTAGTTGCATAGCCTTCAACTGCACCGAGTGAAACCATCTCACCGCCCACTTTTGCAAAGCGTTTCAGGCGACCCTTGATGCTTACATAGCCTTCATCATCAATTGACACTATGTCACCAGTATCATGCCATCCCTGTGGCATTGTTTGTAATTCGCCCGGTGCATCAACACGCATATAACCAAGCATTACATTTGGCCCGCGAACATATAAACGACCGCCACCAGTAATACCTGGCACTGATTCCAATTTCCATTCTAAATTTGGCATCAAACGCCCAACAGTTCCCGGGCGATTTTTTTCGCGTAATTGATTAACCGCAACAACAGGTGCAGCCTCAGTTGCGCCATAGCCTTCAATAATTGAAATATTGAATTTTGACATAAGTGAATCACGCGTTTCAGGTTTAACGCGTTCAGCGCCGCAAACTATATATCGCAGGCTTGCAAGATCGCCATCATCGGCAACGCGTGCATATTGGTTTACAAAAGTATCGGTTGCAAACAAAATTGTTGATTTTGTTTCACGAATTAATTTCACAATATTTTTTGCCTGCAAAGGTGAGGGGAATAAAAAGGTTTTCATGCCTTTAATAAGTGGCAATAAAACCCCGCCCGTTAAACCGAATGAGTGAAAAATTGGAAGTGGGTTGAACCACACAAAAGTCGAATCAAATTCCCCAATATGGGCATCAACTTGCTCAACGTTTGAAAGCAAGTTTGCATGACTAAGTGCAACCCCTTTCGGCGCACCTTCGGTTCCCGATGTGAAAAGCATAATGGCAATGTCGTCGGGGTCAGTTTTTGGAATGAAAGCTTTTGGTATTCGCGCTTCTAATAGCCCGCGCACCTTATCAAGGCTTGAAATTTTTGACCTTATGTCTTCAAGATATATAAAAGTAACATTATTAGATAATTCTTCAACTAATGGTTCAAGGCTTGCAAGTGTTATAAAGCGTCTTGAAGTTATGATGGTTTTTATTTTACCAGCATCGCAAGCACTTCTAATATTACGTGCACCAGCGGTAAAATTAATCATTGAAACTTTGCGCCCAAATGCATTAAGGCCGAATAAAGCCGCAACACCACCAATAGAGCTTGCGATCATCAAGCCAACATTTTCACCGCTTTGCGTAACATTGCATAATTTGCGGCCCAATATCATGGCACTTAAAATCAAGCGGTCATAATCGATAGGGTTTCTTTCGATGTCTTCAATAATTTTTGTAGAACCGCCATATTTATGTCTTGCATCGACTAGAGCTTCAAATAAAGATTTTCTTGTTTTTTCGATTTTAAACCGCGAATTAGCCATATCGCTTTGCATTTCCTAAATTGTGTTAGTTTTTATATAATTTTAGCTATATCACTTATTTTTGCAAATTGTTTCAACAATTAAAGACTTAATATCATATAAAAATACACTGAATTTATTTTGAAATGGTTTTAAATGTTTGATTTGCCACCTTTATAATTGTAGAGACAATAAACATATATTCCAAAAAATCGGATAATTTATGGTCAACTTAATCGATAATCAAAAAGCGCGCCCAAGGCATCCTGAAAAAGTAAACCGCCCTGATAATCCAATACAACGCAAACCTGATTGGATAAGGGTAAAAGCCCCTGGTGGCGGTGAATATCAAAAAACAGCCGACTTGGTAAAAAATGGCAAATTACACACTGTTTGCGAAGAAGCTGCTTGCCCAAATCTTGGTGAATGTTGGTCAAAAAAACACGCAACAATGATGATTCTTGGTGATACTTGTACGCGCGCATGTGCTTTTTGTAATGTCAAAACAGGAAAACCTGCACCTGTTGATAGGGATGAGCCACGCCGCGTTGCCGATGCAGTCGCGCAAATGGGACTGTCGCATGTTGTTATTACATCGGTTGATCGCGATGATTTGGAAGATGGCGGCGCACAACAATTTGTTGATACAATTAATGAAATTAGAAAATCGGCGCCAAGCACTACAATAGAAATTCTAACCCCTGATTTTTTAAGAAAAAAAGGGGCAATTGAAAAAGTTATTGATGCGCACCCCGATGTTTTCAATCACAATCTTGAAACCGTTCCACGCCTTTATTTATCAATAAGACCGGGCGCACGCTATTATGCATCTTTAAGATTGCTTGATTTTGTAAAAGAGCGCGATGCAAGTATTTTCACAAAATCTGGCCTTATGGTTGGCCTTGGCGAAGCCAAGGAAGAAGTAATGCAGGTCATGGATGACATGGTAAATGCAAATATTGATTTCCTTACTATCGGCCAATATCTTCAACCAACTGTGAAACATGCCAAGATTGATAGATTTGTAACCCCTGATGAATTTAAAAGCTATGAAACAATTGCTTATGCAAAAGGCTTTTTAATGGTTTCATCTTCACCGCTTACACGCTCTAGCCATCATGCAGGTGATGATTTTGCCAAATTACGTGAAAACCGTAACAAGCAATTGGCAAGGACAAATGCATAGAGTTAATTGCAAAAGCGAATTGCCCTATTCACAAGAGGATTTACTTTCTCTTGCAAGTGATGTTGCAAATTACCCTAAATTTTTGCCATGGGTTAAAGCAGTTAGAATTTGGAATAAAAAATCTGATAGTTTTGATGCTGAATTGATGATTGGATACAAGAATTTTCGTATTCCTTTTTCAACACATGTTACAATCGATGCTGAAAAGCATACAATTCAAACAAAAAATATCGATGATAAAAAAACTGGCTTTTTAGGGTTTAAAAGTCCGATAAAAAGCCTTGATTGTATTTGGTCATTTAATCAAAATTCTAATTCAACCGATATAAATATCTTGATAAATTTGGAATTTCGCGACCTTATTATTGGTACATTGGTTGGCGCAAATTTAGACCGCGCAACACAAAAATTAATTGATAATTTCACCCAAGAAGCCAATAAAAGATTTGGCAAAAAATTATTGCATAGCACGTAAGAATAATGAAAGCGCAGTTTTGACAGCTTCTTTGCGTACATTATCACGCCCAATATCACCGAATTTATGTTCAAAATTGCGCCCAATATGCCCTGTCTTTGCCATGCCAAAATATACAAGGCCCACTGGTTTTTCATCACTTCCGCCGCCAGGGCCTGCTATACCAGTAATTGAAACCGCAATCGTTGCACTTGAATTTTTCAAAGCGCCAATTGCCATTGCATTCGCAACCTGTGATGAAACTGCGCCATAATCTCTTAGCATATCAAGCGAAACACCAAGCATTTCATGCTTTGCAGGATTTGAATAAGTCACAAACCCACGATCAAAAACATTCGAAGAACCAGCAATCGATGTTAATAATGCCGCAACAAGGCCACCAGTGCAGCTTTCGGCAACAGTAAGCATTATATGATTGCGCAATGCAGTTTCAATAACATTTTTGGCAAGGGCATTAGTTTCTTCGTCAAACATTTTTATCCATCCATTAAAATGCAAATACTTGCCATTGCGGCTATACCTTCTTTACGACCGGTGAAGCCCATTTTCTCTGTT
The DNA here is from genome assembly GCA_027492515.1 of Hyphomonadaceae bacterium. Lineage (GTDB taxonomy): Bacteria > Pseudomonadota > Alphaproteobacteria > Caulobacterales > Aquidulcibacteraceae > Pseudaquidulcibacter. The sequence continues at coordinate 7,833 of JAPUEP010000137.1, read as the reverse complement.
GTTGTAGCCTTAATATTAATCAAATCAATTGGAATATTCAAAATATCGGCTGTATTTTGAATAAGTTTTTGTGCATGCGGCCCAATTTTTGGCGCTTCACAGATTATTGTGATGTCAATATTTGCAATTTTTGCGTTTTTGGCGGCTAATCTATCACGTGCATATTCTAAAAATATACTTGAAGGTGCGCCTTTCCATTTTGCTTCACTTGGTGGGAATGCTTTTCCAATATCGCCTTCGCCAAGTGCACCTAATATTGCATCGACCAATGCATGCCATGCAACATCGGCATCTGAATGACCTAAAAGACCATATTCATGTGGTATTTTTTCACCGCAAATGGTTACAAATTCACCATCACAAAATCTATGTGCATCAAAACCATTTCCAATTCTGGGAATAGGATAAGTTAAATTTGCCAATATTGCCCCCAAGCGTTGGAAATCTTCATTATTTGTAATTTTATCAAGTTTTTGACTACCTGTTACAAAGCCAATTTTTAATCCGTGATTTATTGCAATTTGGGCATCATCAAATGAATTATCTATATTATCACTTGAAAAGAAAGCGTCATAATATTTTTTAAAATCAAAAACCTGTGGCGTTTGCGCCCTTAAATAATTATCACGATTCTGGTTTTCTTTTAGATATTCATTATCTTTAATCCACAATGCATCAGATATATTTAAAGCAGGAAGCGCACCATCAAAACCATCAATAATTTTATCGTTAAGTAACTTTAAAACATCCAAATCAAGGCCAGGGCGCGCCGCATCATGAATGAAAACCAATGAATAATCATTTGCATCTTGTGTAGATAAAGCATTTCCAACGCTTTTTGCCCGCGTGTCACCACCAATAATAAATTCAATTTTTTCATGACATGAAAAAACAAGATTTTTGTGAAATTCATCACCTTGCGGGATAACAATAATTATTTTTCCAATAAAGTCGCATTTTATAAAGGCTTCAACCGAATGATTGATAAGTGGCACACCTAAAAATGGCATAAATTGTTTTGGGATTTGTGTTTTTGCCCTTGTGCCACTTCCAGCGGCAACAATAATCGCAAGTGATTTTTTATTATTAAAATCCATATCTATTCATAAACAAGGCCAAACAAAAATAGAAGCGATTTTTCTTGTGCACATTGCCTAAATATTAGGCAGCTTACTGTAAGGTTTCAAATATGAATTGTATTTCATGTTTGGATAGTTTACAGAAAAACTATATCTGCCTAACTAATAGGCACTCAAATTGGAAATATCACATTTTATGTCTGGTGATTTATCATATTTAGAAACAATACATTTGCCACTTCTTGTTGTCGGAACAGAGGGGGATGTTCGCTATGCAAATGCAGCTGCACAAGATTTATTTTCGGTTTCGCTAAAATTTATGAAACGTAATGGTTTATTTGAAATCATAAAAACAAGCCTTACAATAAAATCTTTAATCGAAAAAGTATTCAAAACCGGACTTGGTGTTAGCGCTGGTGACGTTAATTTCATCACGCCCGCATTACAAGAAGTGGTTGCGGACATTTCAGTTGGCAAAAATTGGCAATCCGATGAATGCGTTATAATTTTTTGGCCAAGAAGCCATGCCGCAGAGGTTTTGGAACGTAAATCAGCAAAAGAAAAAGATAAATCTTTTGGTCAAATTGGGCGCGCCCTCGCACATGAAGTTAAAAACCCTTTGGCGGGTATAAGGGGGGCAGCGCAATTATTGATGCTTGATGCCCCAAATTCCCAAAAACCGCTTGCAAAATTGATTATTGAAGAAACCGACCGTGTTCATAGATTAATTGATAGGGTTGAAAGCCTTGGTTCAGATGATGAAGTTCCATTAAGGGCATTAAATATACATTCAATAATTGATCGCGTTATTCAGCTTGCACAAAATGGTTTTGCATCTGGCCTAAATATTTCGCGTGAATTTGACGTATCACTTCCCCCAGTTTTAGGTGAGCCCGATAGGCTTACACAAATATTTTTAAACCTTGCAAAAAATGCCGCAGAGGCGGCAAATGAAAAGGGAAGTGCTGGGCGAATAATATTTTCAACAAGATATCGCCATGGTCAAAAAATCATCAATGGCGACAATTCATCTTTAAGTCTGCCGATTGAAATTTCGGTCGCAGATAATGGTTATGGCATAGCACAAGAATTAAGAAATCAAGTTTTTGACCCATTTGTAACAACTAAAAACGAAGGTTCTGGGCTTGGGCTGTCATTGGTTCGAAAAATGGTTGCGGCGCATGGCGGCGTTGTTGAACTTGAATGTCAGCCAGGAAAAACAATTTTTAAAGTTCGCCTTATGGTCGCGCAAGAAGCGTTTGGAGAAGAAGTATAATGATTGGCACGAATAACAAAAACTTTTCGGCAAATAATAAAACTGGCAAACCATCAGGTAATACAATTTTAATTGCTGATGATGATGCATCAATCAGAACAGTTTTATCACAAGCCTTGGCACGTGCAGGGTTTCAAGTACGTTCAACTTCAAATGCTTCAACATTATGGAAATGGGTTAAAGATAATGAGGGTGATTTGGTTTTAACCGACGTAATGATGCCCGACGGAAGTGTTTTTGATTTTCTTCCACGTATAAGGCAAGAGCGCCCAAAATTACCAATCATTGTTATGAGTGCCCAAAACACACTTTTAACCGCTATATCTGCCGCAGAGCAGGGGGCTTATGAATATTTACCAAAACCATTTGATTTGGATAAATTAATTGATCTTGTAAAACGTGCCTTATCACCAATTGCAGAACATAGGGCAGTTGTTCAAAAACGCCGCGCACAAAGTGATGAAAGCCTTCCACTGCTTGGTCGTTCAAACGCAATGCAGGAGGTTTACCGGACATTATCACGTGTTGCACCATCTGATTTAACAGTTTTAATTGAAGGTGAAGTTGGTGTTGGAAAAACATTAGTTGCAAAAACAATATGTGGCTTTTCACAAAGAAAAAATTCCCCAGTACGCACATTAAACCTTGCAGGTTTTTCGGATGCCTATGCTCTGGAGCAGATTTTATTGGGTCAAAATCTACAAGGTGGCGGAATTATTGATGAATGCATTGATGGTACAATAATTCTGGATGGAATAAGTGATGCGCCATTACAAACCCAAGCACGTATCGCAAGTATAATTGGAAATTTTGGCGAAAATGCACCGCGTATAATCGCGATTGCCAATGAAAACCTACGTGAAATGCTTTCCGATGGTCGCTTTAGAAAAGACTTATATCACTTATTAAATGTTGTAAGTATTAAAGTTCCGCCTTTGAGAGAGCGTGTCGGTGACATTGGTGATTTAGCGCGTTTATTCTTAAGCCGTGCGGCAAAAGAGGGTTTAACCGAAAAAATCCTTGAAAAGGGTGCAATTGACGAACTTGAAACTTGGATTTGGCCGGGGAATGTTCGTGAGCTTGAAAATTTAATGAAGCGCATTTGTGCATTAACCTCAGAAGCCACGATAAATTCCAATGTAATTTCAACGGCAATGGTTGAAACAATTGCCGCGCCAGTATCAAATAATTCAAGTGGCGATGAAGATTTAACCTCTGCGGCGCGTAATGCATTTATAAATTTATTTGCTGTGGCAAAAAGTGAAGGGCAGCCAATAATCGACCTTTATTCTTATGCGATTAGGTCGGTTGAAAAGCCATTATTTGAACTTACATTAAAAGAAACACGCGGTAACCAAATTCGTGCCGCCGAATTATTGGGTTTGAATCGCAATACATTGCGCAAGAGACTTAGTGAATTGAATATACAATAATAAAATTTTGTTAAGGTTAGAAGTGTTGCGCACGTGTAACATTTGTGCCATATTTACAACATGCAAAGTTCAAAGCCCAAAAAGCTTAATGAAAACAACAAAGATAAAGAAATAGCGTTTACTTTTTTCGCAGACAATATGTCATCAAATATTGACTATTTTGGTACAAATTTGACGACACGCGGCGTAATTTTCCTATATTTCTTTAGTCTTTTTAGCGCGTTTTTCGCGCTTTACCTTGCTGTATCTGAAAGCCAGCTCATTGGTGCCGCAAATCTTTGGATTTTGGGGCTTTTGGTTGCTGTTTTACTTCTAATTGTTCTATTTTGTTTCATGCTTTGGAACAAATTTTCCCAAAGTATTCCGCGTGGCAAACTTGATGGTGCGGGCACAAAGATACATGTAAGATATGTTCGTCTTTTCATGTTGGCTGCGGCAATTCCGTCCGTTATTATCGCTGCATTTTCTGGTCTTACGATTGGGCGCGGTGTTCAAGCGTGGCTATCAGGGCAGGTTAAAACTGCAATTGGGGCAACACGTGAATTGGGAACGCAACAAGTTTCCCAAATCTCAAATGATGTTAAAGTTGAAATCCTTGCAATGGCGGCTGATTTGAATGCTGCATCATCGCAATTTAACGCCAATAATCCGATGTTCGAAAAATATCTTGCCGACCAAGCTGATAGGCGCGGCTTTGTGGCAGTTTATTTGATTGATAGAAAAAACAATATAATCGCCAAAGCCGAAAGACCAAATGGCGCGCCAAAACGCACACAAGAAGAAAATGATGATTTCATAACCGCAGATGCAGGTGACATTAGTTTTAATTTAGATGAAAAAGGTGTTGCAAACGCCCTTTTTAGGCTTTCAGCTTTCAATGACCTTTATATTCAGGCAATCAAACTTGCGCCCGATAATGTAATTCAATTATTAAGACAGGCAAAACAAGTATCTGATTCATATAGAATAATTGAACAAAGACAGGCGCAAATTCAAACTGTATTCGCACTTGGCTTTCTTGAGACTGCAATACTTGTGATAATTGGGGCGGGTTGGATTGGTCTTAATTCTGCAACCCGCATTTCAATGCCAATTGCGCAATTAGCAGTTGCCGCACAAAGCATAAGGGAAGGCGATTATTCAGTAAGGATTAATCCAGAAACCAAGGTTGAAGAATTATCAACCCTTACAAACACTTTCAATGATATGACCCAAGATCTTGAAAGCCAAAAAATCGCACTTGAACAATCAAAGGAAGAAGCATTATCACGCTCCGCCTTTATTCAAGCGGTTTTAGAAGGGGTTTCGGCGGGTGTTATAAGTTTGGATAAGGATTTTAATGTTAAAACCGCCAATGTTTCCGCCGCCAAACTACTTGGTGTAAGTCAGGAAGATTTGATTAAAAATGGCCTTTTCGAAATTGCTCCCGAGTTTATGGAAATTGCGAAAACCACGCGTTTAACAAATATTTCAAGAGGCCATGTCGAGCGTGATTTAGGCAATAATATATTAGTTTTTGATGTTAAATCCGCATTTGCTGGTGATGATATAATTCTAACATTCGATGAAGTTTCAAGCCAAATAGCAAGCCAAAGGCAAGCTGCATGGCGCGATGTTGCAAGGCGAATTGCGCATGAAATAAAAAACCCGCTTACACCAATTCAATTATCTGCCGAAAGGCTTTCACGTAAGTTTGGAAAACAAATTACTTCCGAAAATGAGCTTTTCAATAATTTAACCCAAACAATTGTTCGGCAGGTAACGGATATTGGGCGCATGGTTGATGAGTTTTCATCATTTGCAAGAATGCCGACACCAAAATTCCAAATTGATGATATTTGCGAGATAATAAGGCAAACAGTTTTTAGCCAAAAAATTGCGTTTCCAAATGTGGAATATTCATTAAGTGCCCCACCAGAACAAATACCAGTTTCAATGGATGCACGCCTTATTTCACAGGCAATATTGAATATATTGAAGAATGCGGCTGAATCAGTAACCCATTATGCAACACAAACGACTGAAAGTTTTACCCCTTTAATCAATGTAATCGGGCAAATTGAAAACAATAATGTTGTTATCACAATTGAAGATAATGGTGCAGGTTTTCCAAAACAAGATAGATCAAAATTACTTGAACCATATGTAACAACGCGCGCAAAAGGAACGGGCCTTGGGCTTGCGATTGTTGCGCGTATTTTTGAAGAACATAAAGGTTCAATAAAATTAACCGACAGAATTGACGGGCAAAGGGGGGCAGCAGTTATCCTAACCCTACCCGTAGCAGACACAAAACCACAAGTGGAGTAAGAAATGGCATTTGAAGTCCTTGTAGTAGATGACGAAGCCGATATTCGTGAATTAGTTGGCGGCGTATTAGAAGATGAAGGTTATGTCGTACGATATGCCGCAAATTCTGATGCCGCACTTGAGGCGTTTAAACAAAGACGCCCTGATATGGTCTTACTTGATGTTTGGCTTCAAGGTTCAAAACTTGACGGTTTAGAGATTTTATCAATAATTTCGGGGATTGATTCAAATATTCCCGTGGTCTTGATTTCTGGTCATGGGACAATTGAAACAGCAGTTACCGCACTTAAACGCGGCGCATATGACTTTATTGAAAAGCCATTTAAGACAGAAAGATTGTTGATAATTGTTCAAAGGGCACTTGAAACGGCGCAATTAAGAACTGAAAACATGGCTTTAAAAAGCCGCACCTTTGAAAGCGATGAATTATTAGGCAAAAGCATTTCAATGCATCATTTGCGTTCATCAATTGATAAAGTTGCGCCAATGAATTCGCGCATTCTTATTTCTGGCCCGTCAGGTTCAGGTAAAGAAATTGTTGCCCGTCAAATTCATCAAAAGTCACAGCGTGGCAAAGGGCCATTCATTGTAATTAGCGCCTCTTCAATTGCCCCCGAAAGCATGGAAAGCGAATTATTTGGCGAAGAAAATGCAGAAGGAAGACCAACTAAAATTGGTGTTTTTGAACGCGCCCATAATGGCACTTTGCTACTTGATGAAGTTGCAGATATGCCATTTGAAACCCAAACTAAAATCCTAAGGGTTCTGGTTGAACAAAAATTCAAACGTGTGGGTGGAAGCAATAATATTGATGTTGATGTTCGCGTTCTAAGTTCGACAGCACGCGATTTACGCGGTCTTATTGAGTTTGGAAAATTCCGCGAAGATTTATATCACCGCCTAAATGTTGTTCCGATAAAAGTGCCAAGCCTTGCCGAAAGACGTGAGGATTTACCACTTTTAATCGAATATTTCATTGAAAGAATTTCAAAAGCAAATGGCGTTGCCATTCGTAAATTTTCAGATGAGGCTATTGCTGCATTACAAGCTGCATCATGGCCGGGGAATGTTCGTGAATTGCGAAACCTCATTGAACGTATTTTGATTCTTTCGCCGCCAAATGAAAATGAAATGATTGGCGTTGATCAATTATCAATTGAAGGCGCGGGACTTGGCGAACTAGCGGATAAAACGGGCCTACATCATTTGGTTTCACTGCCATTACGTGAAGCGCGTGAAACATTTGAACGCGAATATCTTGCGGCACAGATTTCGCGCTTTGGTGGTAATATTTCGCGCACCGCATCATTCATTGGCATGGAAAGATCTGCATTACACAGAAAATTAAAATCACTTTCTGTTGAAGATTTAAAATCTGGGGATTTTGAATAATGGCTAATATTGCATATGTGAATGGCGAATTTATTCCAACAGATTACGCAAATATTTCTATTAATGACCGTGGGCTTCAATTTGGTGATGCCGTTTATGAAGTTTGGGCGGTTATAAATGGAAAATTAATTGATGAAGAGGGGCATTTTACAAGACTGAACCGTTCATTAAACGAATTAGATATAAATAATATTTTCAACAAAAATTCTTTAAAAATAATCTTTAGAGAATTATTGGCACGTAACCGCGTAAAAAATGGCATAATTTATTTGCAAATAAGTCGTGGAACTGCGCCGCGCGATCATGACTATGCCAAAAACCTTGTTCCTAATATTAGTATTAC